>JANLXP010000208.1:0-3286 GCA_031365165.1 Alphaproteobacteria bacterium | reverse complement strand
GCGCCACGTTTGTGCTCCGAGTTTCAGGTTGCGTGCGCGAAGGGCGACTATGCAACAGCGCGTGAACTGCATGAACGTTTGATGCCGCTGCACGACACGCTGTTCTGCGAGACGTCGCCGTCGCCGGTGAAGTATGCGGCGAGCCTCCTCGGTAAGTGCGAAGACACGGTGCGCCTGCCGCTGGCGACCCTCAGCGAAACATCGAAGGCAAAGGTGCGGGCGGCGATGACGAAAGTTGGCCTTCTGAACTGATCGAGATATGGCTCCAAAAAAAGATAAGGACGCCGCGGGCAAGATAGCGGCGGACAACCGCAAGGCGCGGCACAACTACTTCATCGAGGAGACGGTGGAGGCCGGCATTATGCTGACCGGAACCGAGGTGAAGTCGCTGCGCACGGGCAAGGCCACGATCGGCGAGTCCTACGCGCATCCGAAGGACGGGGAGATCTTCCTCGTGAACTCGTACATTCCCGAATACACTGAAGGGAACATATTCAATCACGAACCGCGGCGCGTTCGAAAATTGCTATTGCGCAAGAACCAGATCGCAAAGCTCAGCCAAGCGGTTGAGCGCGAAGGCATGACGCTGGTGCCGCTCAAGATCGTCTTCAACGCGAAGGGTCGCGCGAAGGTGGAACTCGGCCTCGCGAAGGGCAAGAAGCTGCACGACAAGCGCGACACCGAGAAGAAACGCGATTGGGAGCGCGAGAAGGGGCGGTTGATGCGCGATAAGGGGTGACGTCATGAGCGACGACATCAATGAAAGACTCCTGGCGGCGAAGATGCGCTGGGCGAAGGCGGCGCGGAACATCACCGGCAAGACGGAACCGGAGCACGCCAATAGGTTGCCGCCGGGGCAGAGGCTGGTGAACAACTGGCCGGTGCTTGATCTGGGCGTACAGCCGGACATCACCAAGGACGATTGGAAGCTCTCCGTCGACGGATTGGTCGAGAACCCGATTTCGTTGACCTATGCGCAGGTGTTGGCGCTGCCGCAGACGCCCAGCGTGTCGGACATCCACTGCGTCACCAAATGGAGCCGCTACGACAACAATTGGTTGGGCGTTGCGTCGCGCGATTTGATCGCGCTCGTGCGGCCGAAGGCGGAGGTGGGTCACGTAATCCTCCACGCTTACGACGGCTACACCACGAACGTCACGCTTGAAGCGTTCGCGGCGGACGATGTCATGATCGCGCATTCGTGGGAGGGTTATCCGATCACGCGTCAGCACGGCGGCCCGGTGCGTATCGTCATTCCGCGCTACTATTTCTGGAAGAGCGCGAAGTGGGTGAAGCGCATCGAATTCAGCCGCGACGACAAGCCGGGGTTCTGGGAAGTGCGCGGCTATCACAACGTCGGCGATCCGTGGAACGAAGAGCGGTACGGGTAGGGCCTTGCGCAACGCTCTGATCGTCTTCTTCGGTATTGTGGCGCTGGCGTTCGCCGGTGCGTTGGTGTTCGGCGATCGGGGTCGTGCGGATGTCTGTAAGGCGCAATCGTTCGAGGGCGATGCATTCACGGTGTGTGCGTACCGCCCGGCACAGGACGACATCTCACTTGTTTGGGCGGATGGGAAGGGCCTGGCGATCGGCGGGTTTGAGGCACTTGAAGCGAGTGGGCTTGTTGACGTGAAGCGCGTGCGCTTTGCGATGAACGCCGGCATGTTCGATGCGAGCGGTGCGCCGATCGGACTCTTCGTTGCGAACGGGCGTGAAGAGCATGCGCTCAATCAGCAGACGGGTTCCGGCAATTTTCACATGCAGCCGAATGGCGTGTTCTTCGTCGATGCGGAGAGACGTCCGCATGTTCTCGCGACGGCTGACTATGCAGTGGGGGGCGAGCAACCCATGTGGGCCACCCAGTCGGGGCCGATGCTCGTGATCGGTGGCGCGCTGAATGCCCAGTTTAGTCCGGACGGCGATTCCCGCTATGTGCGCAATGGCGTCGGCGTGCATGGTGGGATTGCTTACTTCGTGATCAGCGAGCAACCGGTGTCATTCGGCAAGTTCGCACGATTCTTTCGCGACGCTCTGAAATGCGAGAGCGCGCTTTATCTGGACGGCGCTGTGTCGAGCTTGTGGGTGCCGGCGAGCGGGCGGCTGGATGCGGATCATGTGATCGGGCCGATGGTGGTGATTAGGGGGCGGCGGAAACTACAAAGCTAGGCGCGTTTTGCGGTTCGTTGGGCGAGCACGATGGCGACGCCCCCTAGGGTCGCAATAGAGGCGACGATCAGGCGGAGCGTGACGTCTTCGCCGATGAAGACGATGCCGCCGAACGCTGCGATCACGGGGACGGAGAGTTGCACAATGGCGGCGCGGGCTGCGGTAAGGCCGCGCAGGGCCGCATACCAAACAACGTAGCCGAGGCCGGACGCGACGGCGCCGGAAGTGATCGCGAGAAGCGCGCCGGTCGTTTCGATATGAAAGCCGTTCAACGCGCCTGCAGCGGCGCTGACGGCGAGCACGGCGGGCAACGCTGCGATGAAGGCGCCGGCGGTCGCTGTGAGCGGGTCGGTTGCAGAGCGTCCGAGCAGCGAGTAGAGGCCCCAAGCGATGCCCGCGACCGCCATCAGCAGTGCGCCGAGAAGATCAGGCGCGGTGAGGCCCGGTGAGACGAGGTAGATTAGGCCGGCGATCGCGAGCGCGAGGCCGCCCCACGATATCGGCGAAAACGCTTCGCCGCTGCGCATTGCGGCAACGAACATCGTCAACTGCACTGCGCCGAACAGGATCAGCGCGCCCGTGCCTGCGCTGAGCGAGCGGTACGCGAATGTGAAGAAGACCATGTAGGTGAACAGCATTGCGCCGGTGCGCCAGTGGTTAGCTCCGAACGCGCTTTGAAGGTTGCCGCGCCAGGCCAAAAGGACCGCCAGCATCAAGGCGCCCGCCACCGTCCGCAGCGAGGCGAAGCTTCCCGCATCGATCAACCCAGCCCCCAGTGCCATGCGGCACAGCAGTGAGTTCGCGGCGAACGCGATCATCGCGACTGCGGTCAAAGTAGCGGTTTGTGCGTTCGGCAAGGCTCACCCCTCGTGGGACGAAACTGCCCGGAAATGACGCATCGCGCAAACTGGTTCTGATCGTTCGTTGCAGCTAGGTTCCGGCCAAACGCACGTGAGCAATGGAGACGATTGGGATGGCTGAAGCTGGGGTGCATGGACATTGCGATGAGCGGTTTGCTGCCGTGCGTGCGGTCTTTACGAACAACCTCGCGAGTGGCCTCGATGTTGGCGCCTCGTTTGCGGTGACGGTCGAGGGTGAGACGGTCGTCGACTTGTGGGGC
>JANLXP010000196.1:0-2050 GCA_031365165.1 Alphaproteobacteria bacterium | reverse complement strand
GGGAACCCCCGCCAGGCTCGGCGGGATTTGTGTGTTCGGCTTCGTTGTGATTTCGATTGTCAGTCATTCGTGCCTCCTCTACGGGCTCCGGGCAGGAGTTCAATCCGAGCATGTCTTCTTATCCGGCTGCGGGGCCACAAGTCTGGGGCGACTCGGACGACGCGTAAACCCACCGAAAGCTAGTGCTGCCGGGCGAAATTGGAATAGTATCCTGCATGCTCGAAATTCTCATCATTGGTGGGCCGAACGGCGCGGGCAAAACGACTGGCGCGCGCTTCTTGTTCAAAGAACAGGTGGCAACGCGCGAATTCGTCAATGCCGACGAAATCGCGCGCGGATTGTCGCCTTACGACCCCGAGAGCGCCGCGATTGCAGCAGGTCGTGTGATGCTAGATCGCATGAGTGAACTCGCTAAGCGTGGCGAAAGCTTCATCGTAGAGACGACCTGCTCCGGTCATTCGAATTTGAATTTCGTCCGCAAATGTAAGGATGAAGGTTGGACGATCGGTCTTGTCTATCTTTGGTTGCGTTCCCCAGCGGCGGCCATTCGACGGGTCGCGCGCCGCGTGAGCGAAGGCGGCCATTTCGTTCCGCCCGACGCTGTTGAACGCCGCTATTGGTCTGGCCTGAACAACGTGAGGCGCCACTACTTGCCTCTGGTGGATTTCGTAACCATTCGCGATAATACCGATGGCAACCGTGCGCGCATTGCCGAGAAAGTGAGTGGCGGCCCGCTAGTCATTCACGACGAGCAGCTTTGGCGGGCATTTTCGGAGGCCTCGCAATGAAACGTCTCTCACAGCGTCAATGGCTCGATACGATCGACCGCGCGCTAGACCGGGCGGGGCGAGAAGCGGACGCCAAGTATGGCTTGAAGAAAAAAAGCAAGTCATCGACCAAGTCGAAGGCCAAAGCCGCCAAAAAAAGCACGTCGCGGGCGCGGGCTGCTGCCGAGTAGGTCATACGCTCGCCCATGTCCGAAGTCCTCACCGTCTACATGAAGCTCCTCGACCGCTGCTTTCTACTCGTGGGAGAGCCCGAGGCTGACGAGATTTGGGAGTTTACGTCCGGCTCGACAGTGATTTGCGAATATCGCGAACTCGGTGGAGGACTCCGCGAAGTCGCCGTTCGGTTGGCGAGCTAAGGCTACCGCTTCACCCGCGTCATCGCTTCGTCGAGGATGATGCCGATCAAATCCTCGTACTTGCGTCCCAGCATCCGCCACATGATTGGTAAGTCGGACGTTCTCTCGTTGATGCCGGCGAGCGGGTTCACTTCCAGGAAATAGACGCGGCCGTCCGCGCCGGCGCGCAAGTCCGCGCGGCCCGCATCGCGGCAACCGAGCGCCGTCCACGCGGCTATAGCCACGCGCTCCGCCTCGCGGCCCAACGCATCGGTCGCGATCGTGTAAGTCACGCGGTCTTCGTAGTTCTCTTTGTTCGAGAGCGAATAGAGCCCAGGCTCGGCCTTCTCGCCCAGGTGAATTTCCATCGCGGCAACCGCGCGCGTGGTGGTCGTGCCGGATCCGAACAGGCCGACCGTGAACTCGCGCCCCGTCAGATAGGGCTCCACCAACACGGGCTGCCCGTGCTTCTTCAAAAGGTCGAGCACGGCGGGCTTCAACTCCGCCGCGTTGCGCACGATCGAACGCGGCGTGATGCCTTTGCCGGTGCCTTCCGCGACCGGCTTCACGAACAACGGATAGGGCAGGGTGACACCTGCGATGTCCGCCTCGCGCTCGACCACCGCAAACGGCGCCGTCGCGACACCAGCCGCCTGCAGCACCGCCTTCGTGTAACCCTTGTGCAGACAGAGCGTCAGCACGCCCGCATCCGCGAACGTGCAAGGAATGCCATAAGCTTCAAGCAACGCCGGCACCTGCGCCTCGCGCGCAATCCCGTGCATGCCTTCCGCGATGTTGAACACGAGGTCCCAGCGGTCGCCGTGCGCTAGCCGCGCGACCAGTGCCTTCACATTCCCGATGCGCTCGACCTTGTGCCCGTGCGCGGCGATCGCGCTCTCAAGCCCCGCGATCGTGTCTTCCTTGTCG
>JANLXP010000193.1:0-2078 GCA_031365165.1 Alphaproteobacteria bacterium | reverse complement strand
TCGTCGTCGAACGCGAGATCGCGCACCCGCCGGAAAAACTCTGGCGCGCGCTCACCCAGCCGCACCTCATCGAAGAGTGGCTGATGAAGAACGACTTCGCACCCGTCGTCGGCCACCGGTTCAATCTGCGCGGCGAGTGGGGCGGCGTGCTGGACTGCGAGGTGCTCGCCGTCGAGCCGAACAGAACGCTCTCCTACACCTGGAATTTCGCGCACGACGATGTGGCGTTCAACCTGCAGAGCGTGGTGACGTTCACGCTCACGCCAACCGCCATAGGGACACGCTTGCGGGTAGAGCAAGCGGGCTTCCGGCCGGAGCAGAAGCAAGCGGCCGGCGGCGCCATTGCCGGGTGGCAGCAGATGTTGGGAAAACTGGATCAACTTTTGACGCGGACCGATTGAGGAGGAATTTCAATGAGCGAAGGTATTCGGACGTTTCATCGTTGGATGGCCATGATCTTTGCGCTGGTCGTCAGCGGGATCTTCATTGCTTTGGGCATGGGCACGCAGCCCGTTCAGTGGGTGTATTAC
Source organism: Alphaproteobacteria bacterium (assembly GCA_031365165.1). Lineage (GTDB taxonomy): Bacteria > Pseudomonadota > Alphaproteobacteria > Micropepsales > Micropepsaceae > SZUA-430. The sequence goes on along the minus strand of JANLXP010000193.1, from coordinate 1,548 downwards.
TTGCCGTTGGCGCCGCTCGGGTTGTTGATGCTCACGGGTGTCTATCTGTTCGTGTTGCCGTATGTTGTGGGCTTCCACGATGGGAAGAGCGGTAATGGCGGGTAAGACATCCAAGGTGCCGGCGAAGGCCGTCAAGAAAGTGGCTCCCAAGCCCGCGGCCAACGCTTCGCGGCTCATCGATCAACGGATTGCTGAGCTCGGCGATTGGCGTGGTGAGACGCTCGCGCGTATGCGGGCTCTGATCCTTGAGGCCGATCCTCAGATGATCGAGGAGTGGAAGTGGATGGGGACGCCGGTGTGGTCGCACAACGGCATCGTGTGCACGGGCGAGTCCTACAAGAAGGTTGTGAAGTTGACCTTCGCGAAAGGGGCTAGCCTTGCGGACCCGAAGCGGCTCTTCAATTCCAGCTTAGACGGCAACATGCGGCGCGCGATCGATATTCCGGAAGGCGCGAAGATCGCCGCGGGTGCGTTCAAAACGCTCATCAAAGCCGCGGTCGCGCACAATGGTCTTGCGAAGAAGAAGCGCTAGCATAGTCAAGGCGCGAGCGACGAAGAAGGTTGTCCTTCTCTCCGGCGGCAATCCGCAGATCGCGAAGGCGGACGGCGACAAGCCGGTGCAGGCTTACATCGCTGCGATGACGGGTTGGTCGCGTGCCGTCGGCAAGCAGCTCGACATGCTCATCACGCGCGCGGTGCCGAACGTGCAGAAGGCTGTGAAGTGGAACTCACCATTCTACGGGATCGCCGGCCAGGGTTGGTTCGTGTCGTTCCACGTGTTCGCGCGCTATGTGAAGCTGACGTTTTTCCGCGGCACTTCGCTTAAGCCCGCGCCTTCTGGCGGCACGAGCAAGGAAGCGCGTTGGATCGACATTCACGAGGGCGAGGCGCTTGACGAGGCGCAGATCAAGAAATGGGTGAAGCAGGCGGCCGCGTTGCCAGGATGGGGCGGCTAAGCGTCAGGGCGGGTTCGAAGCGGTCGCTTGCGAGGACGGTACCAGGATCCCGTAGCCCAGGATCGGGTCGCGGTGATCGCTTGAGCCTGCTTCCGCAACGAGCGCTGAACGTGCGCGGTCGGCGCCCACTTTGTCTGCGTGCGCCATCAGTTCTGCGAAGCGCGCGGCGACGAGGGGGCTTGCGAACGATGTGCCTGTGACGGGGCCGTAGGCGCCGCCAAGCCCTGCGGCGCGAACGTCGACGCCAAATGCCGCGAACGCGACGGGGGCGCCGCGGTTGGCGTCGAGCTGTACGCGCCGGCGCGCATCGACGGAGGTCACCGCTACGACGCCGTCGAACGCTGCTGGATATTTGACTGCCGCCGCAGGGCCATCGTTGCCCACGGGTGCCACGATCACGTGACCACGTGCGATTGCGCTGCGCACGGCTGCTTCGAGCAACGCGTTCTTCGGGCCGGCGATGCTGATGTTGATGACGGGCACGTCTTGGCCGACGAGCCAGGCAATCGCGCGGGCGATGTCGGCGGCGGAGCCTCCCGTCGGCGAGCCGGCGAACGCGTCGGCGGCGTAGAGCGTCGCGCCGGGAAGCGCG
>JANLXP010000178.1:0-17519 GCA_031365165.1 Alphaproteobacteria bacterium | reverse complement strand
TCATGGTTTCGGCGGCAGGCCATAGTTGGCGGGGTCGCGGCCGTCGGCGATGATGCGCTGCGTCAGACGCGCGATGTACGCCTGGTCGGCGGCGTCGTTGTTCCATGATTCCTCGCCGAAATCGGAGACTGCGCTTTTCATCATCGCGGCCCTCACCGTATCGACGCCGTCTTCGATCAGCATCTGGTGGAACAGGCCGTCGGCAATGTTCTTAGGCACCAAATGCGTGTGGTAGAGCCAATCGTGAAACACAGAGGCGCCCATCAGTCGCGGGCTGAATGGCGTGCCGAAGATCGGCCAAACCGGCATCGGCAAGCTGGACCCGTCGTACTGAAAAAACTTCGGAATGCGGATCGTGACGTTGCCGACCGAACGCATCACGTCGGCCACGACTTCGTAGGCCTCGCTCAGCTTGGCGTTGTCGGGCTTGAGGATGGGCGAGAGGAGGAGTGGCGTCACGCAGAGCCTCCGATCGGATATGGCGCGACGCTAGCGTAGTGCGCCCTCATCCGTCACGCCGCACCATGTGCGGCGCGCCACCTTTTCCCGCGTGCTGCGCGGTAGAAGGTGGCGCGGCAGGCCTTGGGCTTGCCGTGACAGATGAGGGCAGCACGCCAACAAAAAAACCCGGCGGGGGGGCCGGGTTGGAGTTGAGATGCGGGCCGTTTGTCCGGCCCTGCGTGTGGGCCGTGCTATTGGACTTGCTGCCAGATCGCGGATTTCGTTTCGCCGGCGATGAAGAGGCCGTCCGCGCCGGCTTGGGCGACGAGTTTTTGGAACGAAATATCGCTTTGCAGTTTCTGGCGCGATTGGTCCCATTCGGTGATGTTGTCGTACGTCGCCGACAGAACGAAGTGACCCATCGGTCCGCCGAGTTGGTTCAGAATGCGCAGTTCGGCGCCGGTGATCTTCTTCACCTGACGCACGACTGTGTGGAAGTATTCGTTCGCCTCGATGTTCTTACCGGGGGCGACTAAGAACGACACTGTTGTCGTGATCATCGTTTCGTCTCCTTGTTGTTGTGGTTCGACGAACTAACGCGAGCGTCTTGGCGCTCTAGCTTACGATGTGGGGTGAGGGCCGCCTTGCGAGCGGACATGGCTCACCGAACATGGGCCGGGACGCTACGCCCGAGGCGCCGAACGCGGCAAATCACATCTTGGGTTTGCATTCGCCCCTGCGAGGCGGCAACACTCCCGTATTCGTCATTCTTCAACGCGGGCAACCACTTATGACCGATGTGCTGACCGAACTTGCCGGACGCCTTGGGCCGAGACTTGCCTTGATCGACGACCGGGCGGGCGGGCGGGTGGTGAAGTGGACGTATGCGCAGCTTGAGGCGAATGCGAACCGGCTCGCGCGGTTGCTGCTCGACTTGGGCGTGCGCCCCAAGGACCGCATCGTTTCGTGCGGGCAGAATTCGTGCTGGCTTGCCGGTATGTCGAACGCGGTGCGCAAGATCGGCGCGGTCGGCGTGCCGCTGAACTATCGCCTGACGCCGGAGGAGGCGACTTACGTCATCGACAATTCGGATGCGGTCGTCGTGTTCGCGGATGCGGAGTTTGCGGACTTCTTCGCGAAGATCCGGCCTGAGACACCGAAGGTGCGCGAGACGTTGATCTTCGACGGCGCACCGGTCGCCGGGCAAAAGCGCGTGGAGCCGTTGTTGAGCGCGCTTTCAAGTGAACCCGTTGTGATCGACGGGCCGCCGCTTGAGCCGATGACGATGATCTATACGTCGGGCACGACGGGTAAGCCCAAGGGCGCGGTGCGCTCGTCGATCGGCAATCCCGCACAATCGGCGGCTCTCTGGGGCGAGATCGGGTATGTGGCAGATGACGTCTACATCACGACGGGGCCGCTTTATCATTCGGGGCCGGGCGGGTTTTTGACGACGGCGCACCGGCTCGGCAACACCGCGGTCCTGCAACACAAGTTCGACGAGGAAGATTGGTTGCGGCTCGTGCAGACGTACAAGGTGACGACGACGTTCGCCGCGCCGACACCGATCCGGCGCATCTGCCAACTGCCGGAAGCGGTGTTCAAGAAATACGACGTGTCGTCGATGGCGCGCATGGTGGCCAACGCGGCGCCGTGGTCCTACGCGTTGAAGCAGCTTTATCTCTCGCGGTTTCCGAAGCTCTCGCTGTTCGAGGTGTATGGCTCGACCGAGCTCGGCGTGAACACGGTGCTCAGGCCCGAGCATCAGTTGTCGAAACCGGGATCGTGCGGCAAGGCCGCGCCCGGCGTGGAGATTCGCTTGTTCGCGGAAGACGGTAGCGTGGTCACGGCGCCGAATGCGGAGGGCGAGCTTTACGTCAAAAGCGCGAACATGTTTTCGACCTATCACAAGGCGCAGGACAAGTTCGAGGCCGACCGGCGCGACGGCTGGCAAACCGTCGGCGACATCGCCTATGTCGACGAGGAAGGCTTCTACTATATCTGCGACCGCAAGAAGGACATGATCATCTCCGGCGGCGTGAACATCTACCCGGCGGAGATCGAGGCGGCGTTGGAACAGCACGCCGACATCAACGACGTTGCGGTGTTCGGCATTCCGGACGACGAGTGGGGCGAAGCGGTGCACGCGATCGTCGTGGTGCGGCCGGGCGTTGCGCTTTCCAAGGATCAGATCACCGCTTACGCGCGCGAGCACCTTGCCGGTTACAAAGTGCCGCGGTCGATTTCGTATGTGACGGAGATTCCGCGTACCGGGTCCGGCAAGATCTTGAAGCGCGACCTACGCAAGCCGTTCTGGGAAGGCCGCAAGAGCCGGGTCTAGGAACTTATTGCATGTGCCAGCCGTGGCTGACGACGATCGATTGACCGGTTAAGGCGTTCGTCGGGAACGCGGCGAGAAACAACGCCGTTTGCGCGACGTCATCGACGGTCGTGAATTCGCCGTCAACGGTTTCCTTCAGCATCACGGTTTTGACCACGTCCTGTTCGGAAATGCCGAGCTGTCTTGCTTGTTCGGGTATTTGCTTCTCGACCAACGGCGTGCGCACGAATCCAGGGCAAATGACGTTGGCCCGCACGCCGTGCGCGGCGCCTTCCTTGGCGACGACCTTGGCCAGACCGATGAGACCGTGTTTTGCGGTGCAATAGGGCGCCTTCAACGCCGAGCCCTCCTTCGAGTGCACCGAGCCCATGTAGATGATACTGCCGCCGGAGCCCTGCTTGTACATCTGGCGGAGCGCAGCGCGTGTGGTCAGAAACGCGCCGTCGAGATGAATGGCGAGAAGTTGTTTCCACTTCGCGAACTCGAACTTGTCGATGGGGCCCACAATCTGGATGCCGGCGTTGCTGATCAAGATGTCGATCCGGCCGAAGGCGCGGACCGCTTTGGCGATGCCGGTATCGACCTGTTCTTCGTCAGTGACATCCATCGCAATGCCCATCGCCTTGCCGGGACCGCCCAGCTCTTTGGCGGTCGCGTCGGCACCTGCTTGATTCAAGTCCGCGACGACAACCTTCGCACCTTCATTGCCGAAGACGAGCGCAATGTCCTTGCCGATACCGCTGGCGGCGCCAGTGATGACGGCAACCTTGTCCTTGAGACGCATGCTGGATTCCTTTGGTTGCTTGCGGATCGCGTGGCGCGGGGTTCCTACTCGCGGCCGTCGACGTCCACGTCGAAGGTGAAGACGCCGTCGATGTTCGACGCCCGATCGTAGATCTCATGATGACGCAACGTGCGCTTGGCGTCGTTGTAACCGGCGCGCCAGTGCTCCTCCATCGTCAGCCGCGAAAACTCGAAATCCTTCGTGTTTCCCTCGTAGTTCTTGGTGCGATAGATCAGATGGACGACGTTGTAAGCGCGCGGATCGCCGGACGCCTCCAGCACCTTGGCGGCGGCGGTGTCGCGCAACTCGTCCGGCAGAAGCGGCAGAAGCTCGTCGATCGCGCGCTGGATTTTGTGCATCGCTTTGACCCAGCGCGTGCCGGCGCGTGTGCGGCTCGAGTATTGGATCTCTTTCTGCCGCGTCATCGTTTCGGAAACGGTGCGTGGCAAGCGGCCGCGGGCGCTCCACAGATCGACCTGAAAAGCGAGTGTGTCGTGCGCGGGACCGGCATCGAACAGCCATTGCAGCGGCGTGTTCGAGATCAGGCCGCCGTCCCAATAGTGCTCACCCTCGATCTCAACCGCGGGAAAGCCCGGCGGCAGAGCGCCGCTCGCCATGATGTGCTCCGGACCGATCCGATGGGTGCCGGTGCGGAAATGAACGACGTTGCCGGTGCGAACGTTCACGGCGCCGACGCTCAGATTCATCGCGCGGCCGGGATCGTTCACGCGGTCGAAATCGATCAGCCGCTCCAACGTTTCCTTGAACGGGCGCGTGTCGTAGTAGCTTGTCGCTGCGATCTTGCCAGGCTGCTCGAGCCAGGGCGGGGGCATGCGCGGCCTGAAGAACCCGGATACACCCGCGGTAGCAGCGACCGCCGAGTTCATTTGATTGATCCAAGCGCGCCACAGGTCGCCTTGCATGAGGGCCGATTGCATATCGACGGCCCATCGCGGCTCGGCCGTCAGACCTTCCCAGAAGCTCCTGAGCTTCGCCACGCGCTCGGCCCGCGCATTGCCGGCAATGATCGCGGCATTGGCGGCGCCGATCGAAGCGCCTTCGATCCACGTGGGCTCGATCCCCGCCTCGTCGAGCGCCTGATACACGCCGCCCTGATATGCGCCGAGCGCACCGCCGCCTTGCAACAGCAGCGCGATGCAGCCGAAGCGCTGCTTCAGGTTGGCGGGCGCGACTTCGGGGCCGCTGTGGGGTGCGTGCGATCCCGGCGGGCAGATGGCGCCGATAGCCGCGCGTGTTGAACCGACTTTCTTTTGCATTTTAGCGTCCTGGTGAAGCGCTCCGCCTTCCCTTCCGGCGACCTCACGCCACCGTGCTTCGTTTGCCGCTTTGGCGCCACAAGGCCTCGATCGAGCGCACATGCGCATCGGCAACGGCCTGGCTGAGTTCGCGCATGCCGGCGATCGCCGCCCGGTATGCCTCATCGACTGCTTCCGGCTCGAGGTCTACGTCACGCCTTGAGACGTCACCGGCGGCAAACAGCTTTTCCGATACGTCCAGAACAAAGTCCTGTTCGCGGCGCCTGATGCCGTCCAATTCCTCGATCAGCGCCCGATTGATTTGCGCGAACGCGGCCGTGTCATGATGGGTCCGAAGCAACGCCCGCGAAACAGACCGGTATCGCCACCACAGCAATTCGCATTGGCCGTATGAAACAGAATTCTCGATCATGGTTCCTCCGGGTCGTCTGCTGGCCGGCCGGTGAGCAACTGCTTTGCACCGAAATGCCTATCTAGGCGCCTGACCGAAAACAGCAAACGCATTATGTTGCCGGTTTGCTGCAACATCGTTGATGTCAACCGGACGGAAGAGGCGGACGTAGCTGGAATACGGCGCTATTTCTTCAGAGCCGCGAACACGATCGCGCTTTTCGGTTCTCGAAGAGGCGTCTTACAACCGAGCCGCCACGTGCCTCAGGCCCGTCAGCGCCGTCTCCAACACTTTCGCGTCGCCTTGCGTCGCGTACACGGCGTAGGCCGGATAAGGAAATTCCGGCGCGCCCGCCACCAGACTGAGCCGCCCGCTGACGAGGAGCGGCCGAACCGAACTCATCCGGAAATAGCCGGACCCGCCGGCATCCAGAATGTAGCTCAGCCCCAACGGGCCGAGGCCCATGACGACGCTTGGGCTTGCCCGCTCGGGGAAACTCACGCCGTGCTGCATGGCGAAGTCGGGGCCCCAGTCGATGTAGACGTAGTCCGTAGCATCCGAGATCGGCTGTCCGGGATTCGTCGTCACGAGGACCAACTTCTCGTCGAGCACCTGTTCTACCGTCAGCCCCGGCAGATTTTGCGGCGCGTACATAACGGCGACATCGAGAACGCCTTCAGCCACTTGGTGCGTCAGAACGTCTTGCACACCGACTTGGACGCGCCACGCAAGATCCGATGCCGATTGTCTCATCCAGAACAGCCAATTCAACAACAGCGGATTCCACAACGCCAGCTCGGCGCCGATCGCCAACATGGCGCGGCGGCCGGACGGAGCACCCACGTCTTGGCGCGCACGCTCCCACATCTGGACGATTGTGGGCGCGTAGCGAAGAAACTTCTCGCCGGCCGCGGTCACGACCGCGCCCGCCTTGTTGCGCACGAACACCGGACGACCAAGCTGAGATTCGAGCGCGCGGATGCGAGCGCTCACAGCGGTCTGAGAGACGTGCAGCCGGTCGGCGGCGCGCGCGAAACTGCCGGTCGAAACGATTTCGAGAAATGTCCGTGCGAGTTCGATGTCCATGGACGGGCGCCTCTTGTTCGCATCTTGTTCGCAGCAGAATTATTGCATTCAAATGGCAATTCAATTCATTAGTCATTTTTCATTTGAGTGCCTATCTCCTTGGACAGGCGGCGCCCAGGAGTTACCGGCCGGCCGCCCGTCTCTCCTTCATGCGGCACCCTGAGCCGGATGTGTTGGGCGGCCGGCCGGTTTCAGGCGCGAAACGACGGCGAACCTCCGTTCGCCGGACTTGCCGGAGGAAACACCCATGACGATCGAACTGCCGGCGTTGCCATACGCCATTGACGCGCTGGAGCCGCACATCTCGCGGGCGACGCTGCATGTCCATCACGGCAAGCATCATCAAGCGTATGTGGACGCAACCAACACGCTGATTGCCGGAACGGCTCTGGCGAACCTGTCGCTTGAGGACATCGTTCGTACCACCGCGCGGCGCAAGGCGCAGGCGAACATATTCAACAATGCGGCCCAGGCCTGGAACCATGCGTTCTTCTGGAACTCGATGAGCCCGTCGGGCGGCGGACAGCCGAGCGGCGACATCAAGCTTCGGATCGAACAGGATTTCGGCGATTTCGCGGCGTTCACGAAGATTTTTCACGAGGCGGCGCTGCGGCACTTCGCAAGCGGCTGGGCTTGGCTCGTGCTTGAACGGGGTAAGCTGGAAGTCCGCACCTCCGCCAATGCGGATACGCCCTTGGTGCAAGGTCACACGCCGATTCTCGTTCTCGACCTGTGGGAGCACGCGTACTACCTGGACTATCAGAACCGGCGTGCCGGTTACGTCACGAATTTTCTTTCCTCGCTCGTGAACTGGAAGTTCGCCAACGCCAATCTCAAGCACGGATCGGCGGCGGCCCTGGCAGCCGAATAGGCACCGCCAGGAGCCTTCTGGGAAGAGCGCAAGAGTCGCGTGTGAGGCGTTAGCCCTGGGAGCGTCCCCTCAGATGCTACGGCGCCCGCTGTCCGTCCATCGTGGACATCAGCACGTAGTAGTAATCGGCGATGCCTTGCGCACTCGACAGCGCGATGCGTTCGTCGGTGCCGTGGATGCGCGGCAAGTCGCCTTCCTTCAGTTCGTTCGGGATAATGCGGAAGACGTTCTTGGTGAGCGGGAAGTAATAGCGCGAGTCGGTTCCCGCAATCACGAGCGTGGGCACCACCAGCGCGTCGGGCCGCACCTTCTGCAGGGTGCGCTTGATGTGGTCGTATTGCGCCCCCGACATGCCGGAGATCGGCGACGGCTCGCGTCCGCCGGACATCGCCTTGACCTCGACCTGATCGTCGTCGAGTGCGCGCTTCACCTTTTCCGCCACACCCGCGACCGTGTCGCGGGGGTGGATGCGAAAGTTGATCCGCGCCTTCGCTTCCGGCGGCAGGACGTTGTCTTTGACGCCGCCCGCGACGATCGTCGGTGCGATCGTGGTGTGGAGCTGAGCTGCGCCGGCGGGCGTCGCACCCATCACGCGTTCGACCACGGGTTCGAACAGCCAGAGATTGGCGATGGCGAGGCGGCGGCCGAATGCGGTCGCAGGCGCCATGCCGGTGACGGTCGCGCGCGTCGTTTCGTCGAAGCCGCTGTCGAACGGCGGGCTTGCGCCCAGCTTCTCAATCGCGTGCGCGAGCCGGCCGATTGCGGTTTTGTTCACGGCCGGTGGCGCGGAAGAGTGGCCGCCATCGCTGTGCGCGATCAGTTCCAACGTGACCGAGCCCTTCTCCGCGATGCCGATCAACGCGACCGGCGCGTCGATGCCAGGGACCGCGCCGTTCGAGATCATGCCGCCTTCGTCGTCGACAAATTCGAGTTCGACTTTGCGCTCCGCCAGCAGGGCCGAGATCTTCGCATTGCCGTTCGTGCCGCCGATTTCTTCGTAGTGACCGAAGGCGAACATGATGGTGCGTTTCGGTTGGAAGCCCTTGGCGATCAACGCTTCGGCGGCCTCCAGCGCGCCGATGATGCCCGACTTCGTATCCAACGTGCCGCGGCCCCAGACATAGCCGTCGGCGATGTCGCCGGAGAACGGTTCGTGCGTCCAGTTCTTCTCCGTTCCCGGAACGACGGGCACGACATCCATGTGCGACATCAAGAGGATCGGTTTGAGGGTCGCGTCGCTCCCCTTCCATGTGTAGAGCAGACTGTAGTCGCTCACGATTTCGCGGACGAACGTTTTCGCGACGTTCGGGTAGGTCGCCTCGATCCAATCGCGAAAGGTGGTAAGCGCAGCTTGGCTTGCCGCGACGTTTTCGGCGGGCGCGCCGTCTTGCCAGGAGATCGTGCGGAATTTCACGGCGGCCGCGAGGTGTGCGGCAACCGTGTTCGCGTCGAACGTCGAGGCTTGCGTGACGGGCCCGGCCTTGTACACCGGCGCCATCAACGTGCGGCCAATCACGATCGCAAAGAGCAGAACCACGACGCCCGCGAGTGCGAGCAAGATGCGGCGCATGATGTTTCCCCTAGCGTTTTTCTTGGGCGTCACAATACGCGCGCCGAGGCCGTAAAGTCACCCCTCCCGCCCCGCCCTCCGGCGCTTGTGGCGCTAGCGCTTTGGTTCTAAGCCTGCGCCAGCGGACACTTTGGAAAGGGCAAATCCCATGGGCGTTTCTCTCTACGACTTGAGCGTCGCGAGCTACCTGCAGGTGATCGGCGGGGTTGCCGGTTTTCTGGAGAAGGGTGCGAAGCATTGCGCCGAGAACAACATCGATCCGAACACGCTGGTCGAGACGCGGCTGCATGCGGACATGTTTCCGTTGCAGTTTCAGATTCAATCCGTGACGCACCATTCGCTGGGCGCGATCGAAGGCATCAAGAAGGGTCTGTTCACGCCGCCGCCGCAGATCCCGGCGCAGGACTATAAGGGCTTGCAAAAGATGCTGGCGGACGCGCGCGAGGCGCTCACGAAGCTGACGCCTGCTGACGTGAACGCGCTCGAAGGTCGCGACATGACGTTTCAGATCCGCGACTTCAAGATTCCGTTCACGACGGAAGGCTTCATCATGTCGTTCTCGCTGCCGAACTTCTATTTCCACGCGACGACGGCCTACGACATCCTGCGCATGAAAGGCGTGCCGCTCGGCAAACGCGACTACATGGGTCAAATGCGGATGAAAAGCTGAGGGCAGAGAAAATGGCCGAGGGCAACAGTTTCAACGGTCGGCGAATGGACAAGGCGGTCTTCTCGGACTGCTCGTTGGCCGGCGCGACGTTCGACGACGTAAACCTGTCGCAAGCTTCGTTTTCGAACGTCGCCTTGCGCGGCGCCAAATTCACCGACGTCAATATGGCGGGCGTGACGATCGAGGACGCCAACATCGAGGGGTTGACCGTGATGGGCTATGACGTCGCGGCGCTGATCCGCGAGAAGCGGAGCCAGGATAAGGGCTCCGCTTGATGTTGCGCCGGACGGCCTAGGCCTTCGGCTTCACGAACCTTAGTGCCATGCGGTCGCTTTCACCGATGGCGTCGTAGGGCGCGCTGTCGAACTTTGGGTCTGCCGGTTGGCCTTGCGGCGCGGTGCGGCGGGTTGGTGGCAGCGTCCAGACGCCGAACGGGTGGTCGCGGTCGTCCTTTGCGTTCGCGTAAAGGTCTGAGCGCGCGTCGAGTTTGAAGCCTGCTTTTTCGGCGGCGGCGATGACGTAGGCTTCGGTCACGTAGCCGGTCGGCGCTTTCGGGTCTTGTGTCGCGGTCGGCAAGTTGCGGTGTTCTTCGATCGCAAGGATGCCGCCCGGTTTCAGCACGGCGAAGCTTTCAGCCATCACTTTGTCCAACGAGCCTTGCGCCATCCAGTTGTGGATGTTGCGGCCGTTCAGCACGAAGTCGACGGAGTTCGGTTGGCCTAGACCGACGGACTTCGCACCGAAGTTCACGTAGGCGACTTCACCGTAGATGGCCTTGTCGGCGAAGCGCGCTTCGAACTTGGTACGCGCATCGCGGGCGGCTTGCGAGAGTTCGGGGTTGGCGAGATCGGCCGCGGTCGTGATGTAGCGGCCCTTCGTCAGCTTTGCGTACGGCGCCAAGATTTCTGTCCACCAGCCGGCGCCGGGCGAAAGCTCCAGCACCGTCTGGCCCGGCTTCAAGCCCCAGAACGTCAACACCTCGATCGGCTTTCTGAATTTGTCGCGCTCTACATTTTCGGGCGTGCGCCAGGTACCTGATACCGTCTCGATCAGCACGCCGTCGCCCGCGTGCGCGGCTTGCGCGAGCACGATGAAAGCAAGGGCTGCAACGGCTGATTTCAGGATGCGCATCTTGTGGTGTCCCTGGTCGTGTCGAGCGGACCGTAGTCAAAGCGCGACCCCTTGCAAGGGGGCATTTTGGTGTAGGCTGGCTGCAATCGGCAAAGGGATGAAACGAATATGGCACGCAAGCGTAAGGGTGACGGGCAGACGGCTTTGGTGACGGGGGCGTCGGCGGGGATTGGCGTCGATCTGGCCGAATGCTTTGCGGCAGACGGATACGATTTGATATTGGCGGCGCGGTCGGAGGCGGCTTTGAAGGATGTCGCCGAGCGGCTCGCCGGCAAGCATAAGGTGAAGGCTGCGGCGATTGCTGTTGATCTGGGCGCGCACGGCGGTGGGGCGAAGCTTGCTGACGAAATCAAGAAGCGCGGGCTAAAGGTCGATGTGCTGGTGAACAATGCCGGCTATGGGATTGCCGGTGGCTTCTCGGGTTCGAAGCGCGACGATCAGCTGGGCATGATCGATTTGAACGACCGGGCGCTGGTCGAGCTCACGCATATCTATTGGGCGGACATGCTGGCCGCGAAGCGCGGCGGTGTGCTCAACGTTGCGTCGACGGCTGCGTTTCAGCCGGGGCCGCTGATGGCGGTCTATTACGCTTCGAAGGCGTTCGTGTTGTCGTTTTCGGAGGCGCTTTGGGAAGAGGCGCGCGATACGGGCGTGAAGGTTTCGTGCCTGTGTCCGGGACCGACGAAGAGCAAGTTCCGCGAGCGTGCGGGGACCGGCAAGACACGGCTCTCGAGCCGCGCGGTGATGTCGGCGGCCGCTGTCGCGCAACAGGGCTACCGTGCGTTTCAGGCGAACCAGCGGGTGAAGATCAACGGCTTCTCCAACGCGATGACGGCGCGGCTGATCCCATTCCTGCCGCGAGCGACGGTGCTCAGAATCGTGCGCGGCGTGCAGAGTCCGGCGTAAAGTGCTAGTCAGCCCACGCGAAACCAACGAATGAGGTTCGACATGTTCTCTGACAAGGTTTGGTGGATCACGGGGGCGTCTTCGGGGATTGGGGCGGCGTTGGCGGAGACGTTGTCTGCGGACGGCGCGAAGTTGATTTTATCGGGGCGCAACGTCGGCGCGTTGAAGGACGTCGCGGGGCGGTGCAAGACGGCGACGCTTCTTCTGCCGTTCGAGGCGACAGATTTCGCGAACATCGCGGCGCACGTCGAGAAGGCTTGGAGCTGGCAGGGGCGCGTCGACGGGCTCGTCAACAATGCGGGCATTTCGCAGCGCTCGCTCGCGGTCGACACCGTGTTCGACGTCTACCGCAAAATCGTCGACATCGATTTGATGGCTCCGATTGCGCTGACGCAGGCGTTGCTGCCGCGCATGGTGAAGGCCGGTGGGGGCGCGATCATCGCGATCTCGAGCGTGGCTGGCATCGTGGGTTCGCCGTTGCGGAGCGCCTATAGCGCGGCGAAGCATGGGCTGATCGGCTATCACGACAGCGTACACGCGGAGACGGCGCATCTGGGCATGAAGGTGCTGGTCGTGGCGCCAGGGTCGGTCAAGACCAATGTGTCGAAGAACGCGCTCGATGCCACTGCGCATGCGCGCGGGGTGAGCGACGCCGCGATCGATCGCGGCATGGACGCGGGCGTCGCTGCGAAGCGGATGCTTGATGCGCTCAAAGGTGGCGAGCGTGAATTGATCCTTGCCGAGGGTATGGAGGCTGAGATCGCGAAGATGCGGCGCGCGAACCCGAATGCTCTGTTCGATCAAATGGAGCGCCTGATGGCCTCAGGCTACGCGCAACAGATGGGTGCGGAGAAGAAATCATGAGAGGGCCCGCGATTATTTTGACGGCGGGGCTTCTCGCCGTTGCCGCTTGCGACCAGAAGCCGAAGCAGGAGACGCCTGCCGTGCCGCCGGCTGTGACGATTCCTGTGCCGGCGCCCACCCCTGCCCCGGCTGCGGCCACCCATTTGATCCGCGAAGGCGTGGGCGTGGCGGGCGTGGAACTCAACATGACGCCCGCGGACGTCGAGCGGATATTGGGCAAGGCGGAGCAGACGAACAAGTCGGGCGTGGACGTCGTCTTCATGGGGTACGACGCAGGTGAGATCTTCGGCGTCTATTTCGGCGGGGGTCACGTGCGCATGATCATCGCCGCGCGCAAGGACAAGACTTGGTGCACAGATTTCGACGTGTGCCTCTACCGCGAAGGCGATCTTACGAAGCTGAAAGCGCATCACGGGGCGAAGCTGTTGCGCTTCGTCGATCGTGACGAGTCGGTTACTTACCGGCTGCTCGCGGGCGGCGTGATGACGGAGTACGTGCCGAGCGAAGAACGCAACGGCGTCGTGCAGGTCACCGTGACGAATTGGGACGGGCCGATCGACCGGTCAGGATTCGACTGAAGGCAGTTCGGCGAACTACGTGGCCCTGCGGCCGAACGTTGAGCGCTGCGCTGCGGGTGCGTTCGCTTCAAATGTAGGTGCTGCGCTCGATTGCTTCGCCTTGTAGCGCGCGAGCACGGCGTCCGCGTCGAACTCCTCCTCGGTTTCGCTCGCCGACGATTTGACGCGCGCGCGCGAGCCGGCGCCGCTGAAAGCACCGACGATCTTCACGAGGAGCGGAATGGCGAAAAGGAGGCCGACTGCGCCCAAACCAACGATCGTCGGGCCTAAGCCGGTCGTCACGGCGTCATCTATCGATCCGCTGGTATCGAGGAAGTAATAAACGAGGCCGCCGCAATAGATGACGGGCACGGCCGCGCCAAGCACGACGAACACGGACTTAATCGACCCCATAGCGCACCTCTCCCACGGCCAGGCGGACCCATGATGACGCGATATCGGCAAGAATCTCTGAATCCGCAGATTTGTAAGGCTGGCGCGCCCGTTTTTCGCCACGCCGTCCAATAATTGGACAGTATAACTCCCGACCGTGGAGTGGGCTCATCGGTAGCTTTGAGGGACACCATGACGAACGGTTGGGAAGATTCTGCCGCGGCTTGGATCGCGAGTTTGGGTGAGGACGGCGATTTTGGGCGCCGGTATGTGCTTGATCCGGTGATGCTGCCGCGGGCGCTCGCGGCGCGGCCAAAGACGATGCTCGATGTCGGCTGCGGCGAGGGTCGGTTTTGCCGGATGTTGGCGAAGCACGGCGTTGCGGTGACGGGGATCGATCCGACGCGGGCTTTGCTTGCCGAAGCTAGGGCGCGCGATCCGGCGGGCACGTATATCGAGGCGGACGCGGAGAAGCTGCCGCTCGACGATGCGGCTTTCGATCTCGTCGTGAGTTACTTGTCGCTCATCGATATCCCGGATGCCGCGGCCGCGATTGCCGAGATGGCGCGGGTGCTTAAGCCGGGTGGCCACTTGCTGATCGCGAATTCCACGGCGTGCAACACGGCGGCCGACACGGCAGGGTTGGGCTGGGCGCTGGATGCGGACGGCCGCAAGGCGCATTTTCGTATCGACAACTATCTCCAGGAACGTGCGCTTTGGCTCGAGTGGAAGGGTATCCGGATCTTGAATCATCACCGGCCGCTCAGCACGTATATGCGGCTGCTGCTGGATCAGGGATTGCGGTTGACGTTCTTCGACGAACCGCGGCCTTCTGCCGATGCGCCGGCCCGCGCGCGCGACTATGTTCGTGCGCCGTGGTTTTTGGTGATGGAGTGGGCGAAGAGGTAAGCGATGCGCCGTGTACTGATAATCCTTGGCCTTGCCGTCTTGGTCGTTGCCGTGGCCGCGTCGATCTGGCGACCGGACCGGTTGATCCAGATCGCTTCGGGCGCGACCAGCCAAACCGTCTGCACCAAGGCGTTCGTCACCGGCCTCTCGCCGGCCGATGCCTATGCGCAGAACATGGCGGGCGAAGGCGGGATGGGACTGATCGGTTGGGCGCTCGATATGCAAGCCGATGCGCAGGCGCGGCGCGTGCGCACGACGGTGTTCGGCGCGTTCGCGACTGAGGCAACGTACGCCGACGGTTATGGCTGCCGGTTGACGATGCCGGGGAACGTCGCGCTCGCGCCGTACGATCGGGCGCGCGATGTTGCCGCGACGCTTCCGGAGATTGCACCGGCTGAGGTGGTGGCGCCTGCGAACGAAGCGCTCGCCAAAGCGATGGACCGTGCGTTTGCGCCGCGTACGGATGGGCCGCCGCGCTGGACGCATGCAATTGTCGTCGTCCATGACGGGCGGGTCGTTGGCGAGCGCTATGCGCCCGGCATCGGCGTCGACACGCCGTTGCTTAGCCATTCGATCGCGAAGTCGGTGACGCACGCGCTGATCGGTATTTTGGTACGCAACGGCACCGTCAAAGCGGACGATACGCTTTCGGCGCCCGCGTGGGCGCAACCGCTCAGCATCGATCACCTCCTGCGCATGGACGCCGGCTTGCCGCTGGATGAGGGTATGGGGCCCGGGCTTGCGCAACGCATGTGGTTCACCGAGCGCGACCACGCGGCGTTGGCCGATCGCACGCCGCCCGAGGTGCCACCGGGCTCGCGTTGGGCTTACAGCAATTTGAGTTACGCGCTTCTGTCGCGCGTGGTGTGGGCGAAGGCAGGTGCCGCGCCCGATCGCGCCGCAGCCTTTGCCGCGCGCGAGTTGTTCGCGCCGCTCGGCATGCGAACGGCGCTGATGGAGTTCGACGGTGCGGGCGTGCCGAAGGGTTCGAACGCGATGCTGGCGAGTGCGCGCGATTGGGCGCGGTTTGGTTTGCTTTATCTGAACGACGGGATGGCGGGCGAGCGGCGTATCTTGCCGGAGGGTTGGGTCGCTTCGGCGCGCAAGCAAACGCTGGACAGCGGCTATGGCGCAGGGTTCTGGCTCAACGTCATCGATACGCCCAGTGCCTGGGGCATCGCGTGGGGAATGCCCGGTGTGCCGAAGGATGCGTTCTTCGCGCGCGGGTATCTTGGCCAATTCATCGTCGTCGTGCCTTCGGAGCGGCTTGTCGTCGTACGCATGGGCGTCGACCGCCGTCGTGGCGGCGGTGCGGAGGATGTGGGCGAGTTCGTGCGGGACGTGATCGCGGCGGTGAAGTAGCGGCTACTTCGCTTCCGCCACCTTCGCCAGCGCCCAGGTGCGGACGGCTTCGTCGCTCCAGAGGCCTTCGTAGGGGATGTCGGCTTCGTAGGCTTCGCCCGGGGCGCGGCCGGCGCCGCGTTCTACTTTTTGCGGGAAGGTGAGTTCGGCTTCGCCCGAGGGGAGCGTTTCGCTGCGCACTTCCATGTAGGCGCCATCGGCTGAGGTGGCGCTGCCCAACACCGTCACGCCCGGCACCATCAAGACCGTGTCGGCGAAGTTCAGGCACGACGAGCCGCAGCTTCCGTTTGAGAGGAAATAGACGTGGGCTGCGAAGGGACCTTTCCCCTTCGGGCGCATCTTCGAGAAGCCGCCGGAGCGGCCTGGCTTGCAACTGCCCAGGCGCCACATCGGCGGGTTATGCGACGCCATGCGGCGCGTCTGCCAAGCGATGGCGTGCGCCATGAAACGGTTCAGCGACAATGGGCCGAACTCCTTCGCCATTTGGCCGGCCCAGTCGTGCCAGTAGGCGGCGTTCGCTTCCGAGCCGCGCCAGTCGACGGCTTGTTCGCGTTCCGGCGCTTTGTGGTGGGCGAGCACTTCATCGGTGAAGATCGCAGCAGCAAGTTTGTCGGCCCAGGATGAGTTGCCGCCGCCGTTGCCGCGCGTGTCGATGACAATGGCGCGGCCGTCACGCATCGCGGCGCCTTTTGCTTCGACGGCTTTGATCAGTGCGTCGAGCTTCGGGAAGTTTTCGTCATCGGAGGAAAACGTGGGAACGCCGATCCACGTAACGCCGGGGACTGGTTCGCTGACGCCCCAGGCGGCTTTCGGGCCGACGCCGGCGGCTTGGACTTTTTCCCACCACGGATCTTCCTTGGGCGGTGCGTTGCGCCAACCCAGTGTCATGTCGCGCGCGGTTCCGTTGTTTTCGACGCGGCACGTGACGGACGGCGGCGCAAACGGATTGCCGCGGTCGATAAACAGACGCGACATCGCGATGCGGCGATCGTCGGCGAGGCGCTTGTCAAGACGGAACGGAAAGATGCGTTCATCCAATAGCGCCGCGACAGGCTTGCCGTCGCAGGCTACGATCTTCGCGCCTTCGGGCGGCGCGTTCGCGTCGGCGGGGTCGCGGTGGACGACTTCGGCAACATCGCCTGCGCGCGAGACGATGAAGCCCGGCCAGCGCGGCTTGAGCTGGTCGCCCTTCAGCGAGATCTGAATATGCGGATCGGCGAAGCCGTTGATGTAGGCGGCGAGCGTGTAGAAATAGCCCGCGCGATCCGTCACCCGCCCTGCCCGCTTTTCGGCCTCGGCGAAACCGTCGATGCCCCACTTGGCGTATTGCGGGTTCTCGGCGTCGTAGGGGATCGGTGTGTTGTCCCAGAGCTTCTGGCGCGCGGCGGCGAGGTCGATCAGCGTGCGTGCGGACCAGTTCGGCGAGCCGCCTGCGTTCGTTGCGGTCGCGGGGGTGGTTGCGGGCGGAAGCGCCACGGCTTCCATCGGCGGTAGCGTGCAGACGTAACAGACGTAGAGCGTGGCTACGCCCGCGACTGCCAGCGCTATGAGCAAGAGTATGGCGACGAGCAGCGTGCGCACGCGTATTTCCCCTTCATGTCCCCGAAGGGATTAGGGCTTGGAATCCTGCGCTTCGCAAGTCGTTGGGGTCTACGTGCCCTTCGGCGTCAGCGACACGGTCGTTTGGACGCGCGAGGGTTTGCTGGTCGTGGGCACCGGTTTGGCCGGGGTCGTTGTCGCGGTGACTTCGTTGCTGCCGGCATTGTTGCCCGCGTTGCCGCCGTCGCCCGCACTCGCCCCTTGGGAGAGTTCTTGCTCAAGTTTCGCCGCGCGGCGCATCGAGCCGGTGCACTGGCTCATGTACTTCGATTTCGACATGCCGACGGGGATCGTGCCGCCGGCCTTTTCGGTGTTGTAGCGTTCGGTGCAGATTTTGACGGCGTCTTGCGCAAGGGCTGCATTCGCG
>JANLXP010000158.1:0-1548 GCA_031365165.1 Alphaproteobacteria bacterium | reverse complement strand
CGGCGCCTTGCAGAATAAGCCGGTCAAGCTCGGCGGGATCCGCCATCAGCCGGCGCATCTCACCGGCGATCGGAGAGAGTTTGCAAACGACAACGTCGGCAAGAGCCCCCTTGAACGTCGAGAACTGTCCACCTTTGAACTCGTCGAGAACCGCCTGCTTGCTCTTGTCCGTGAACGCCGAATAGATCGAGACCAGATTGTCGGCTTCCGGCCGGCCTTTCAGGTCCGTCTCGGCTTCTGGCAGCGGCAGAGGGTCGGTCTTTGCCCTCTTGATCTTGTTCGAGATCGTGTCGGCGTCGTCCGTCAAGTTGATGCGCGAATTGTCCGACGGATCGGACTTCGACATTTTCGCGGTGCCGTCGCGCAAGCTCATGATGCGCGTCGCCGGCCCTTGGGTGATTGGTTCCGGGATCGGGAAGAAATCTGCCACGCCGAAATCGTTGTTGAACTTCTGCGCGATATCGCGCGCGAGTTCCACATGCTGCTTCTGATCGTCGCCGACCGGAACGTGCGTCGCCCGATAAAGCAGAATGTCGGCCGCCATCAACACCGGATAGGTGTAAAGGCCGACGCTCATCTTCTCCGCATTCTTGCCGGCTTTGTCTTTGAACTGCGTCATCCGGTTCAACCAGCCGATCCGCGCCACGCAGTTGAGCACCCACGCAAGTTCCGCGTGCTCCTTCACTTGGCTTTGCGCGAACACGATCGAGCGCTTCGGATCGACGCCGCTCGCAATATAGGCGGCCATCACTTCGCGCGTCGCTTGCGCCAACTGCTTCGGATCGTGATCGACCGTAATCGCGTGCATGTCGACCATGCAGTAAAGGCAGCGATATTGTTCCTGCAGCTTGAGCCAATTCCGGATCGCGCCCAAATAGTTGCCAAGATGCAAATTGCCCGTGGGCTGCATCCCCGAAAACACAAGGGGTTGGTGTCCGCTCATTACCATCAAGTCCAAAATACCATCAAAGCGCCCGGGTTATGCGCAGAAGCTCATGAGAGCCGCAAGTGCCCGGAATCCTTAACCTTTGGCCTGCGGCCGCGCGCGACGCTGCGCCCGAACGCCGCCGTCGCCGAGTGCTTCCAGCAGCGCTGCCTTGACCGACTCGATGCGCGCCGGATGCGTGACTTTACGTCCGTACCCGTCCTTCACGTAGAAGACGTCGATCGCCCGCTCGCCGTAAGTCGCGATCTGCGCGGAGTGAATCGAAAGCCCCGCCACGTGCAACCCGCGCGTGAGGTCGTGCAGAAGACCCGGCCGGTCGCGGCCGTTGACCTCGATCACCGTGTGCGAGTCGGACGCGCTGTTGTCGACCAACACGCGCGGCTCAACACGAAACGCTTCCTCGCGCCGGCGAACCTGGCGCGCATCAATGACGGAACGCGGCACGAGCTCACCGCCCAGAACGCGCACCGCCGTATCGCGCAACCGCTGAATTCGCCGCTCGTCGCCAAGCGGCCGGCCTTCCGCGTCTTGGATCGAGAACATGTCGATCGCCATGCCGTCGGTCGTCGTAAAGATCTTCGCATCGACGATGTTGGCACTAC
>JANLXP010000109.1:0-1208 GCA_031365165.1 Alphaproteobacteria bacterium | reverse complement strand
TCGCCAGAGCCGCAAGCGTAAGGAGCAGACGGCGCAGTCGCTAATCGCGGCGCTCTTGCTCGGTACGGCAAGCGGCTGTGCGACGGTCGATATGCAAGCGCCCGTGTACAATGCACGGTTGGCGCGACCGGCCACTGTTGTCTTCGTCCAAGCCGGCGACACGGTTCCAAACCTCGCGCGCCGCTACAACGTTCCAGTCGAAGCCATCATCGAAACAAACGGCCTCTACGCGCCGTACGAACTCGCACACGGCCAGCGCATCGTCATTCCACCGGCCTACGTCGCCGCGAGTTGGCAGCCGCAAGCGCCGGCGCAATCAAAGCCGCGTACGCGCAAGCCCGTCGAGGTGACCTCGGAAGACCTTCCGGCGCCAAAGCCGCGCATGACCGTGCGCCCTGTGGTGAAGAAGGAAGTTCTTGCCTCACCCGTCGTGGTCGAACCCGGCGAGACGGCGCCCGATCCGCGTCTTGAAGGTGCCCGCTTCTATGCGCTCGGCACGCCACGCGCGAAGCCGATGTTCGAAGGGCAGGGCGGTCCCGAAGAATTGACGGCTCCAAATCTCGCCGACGTGTCCCTGGTGATGCCGCGGTGGAAACCCAAGCGCGACATCGCAGA
This sequence comes from Alphaproteobacteria bacterium, assembly GCA_031365165.1. GTDB lineage: Bacteria > Pseudomonadota > Alphaproteobacteria > Micropepsales > Micropepsaceae > SZUA-430. The sequence continues at coordinate 593 of JANLXP010000109.1, read as the reverse complement.
GCCCGATCTCGACGCCGCCTACGTGCCACCGAAGAAGGCCAAGCGCGAGCTTGTGGAGCGCGACCCGGACGCCGCTTTCGACGAAAAGCCGACGGCCAAGCGCGAGATCGTCGAACGCGACCCCGACGCCGCCTTCGATGAGCATCCTGTCACAAAGAGCACGGCCCGCTTCCTGTGGCCTGTCAGCGGCAAAGTCGTGTCGAACTTCGGCCGCCGCGGCACCGGCCTGCACAACGACGGCATAAACATCGCTGCCGACCCGAACACGCCCGTGAAGGCCGCCGACACCGGCACAGTGGTCTACGCCGGCAACGAACTCGCCGCCTACGGCAACCTGCTGCTCGTGCGCCATGCGAACGGCTACGTCACAGCATACGCGCACAACAAGAAACTACTCGTCGGCCGCGGCGACACAGTGAGCCGTGGCCAAACAATCGCCCTCGTCGGCTCCACCGGCGACGTCGACCGTCCACAACTCCACTTCGAAATCCGCAAAGGCGACCGCGCGGTCGATCCCAACCGCCTGCTCGTCCGCGAGACGGCAAGCCGCTAGCCCCAAGAGAGCAAACAGCTAACCCAACGCCTCCGGATCG
>JANLXP010000715.1:0-4807 GCA_031365165.1 Alphaproteobacteria bacterium | reverse complement strand
GCGCGACACGCGTCTGTCGCGGATGTTCTTCAATCGTACGATCAAGCGATATCGTGCGTTCGAAGGCTTCTTCGGGATGGAAGATACGATCGAACGTATCGTCGGCTACTTCAAGCATGCGGCGCAGGGCTTGGAAGAGCGTCGGCAGATTCTCTATCTCTTGGGCCCGGTCGGCGGCGGCAAGTCTTCGCTTGCGGAGCGGCTGAAAGATCTGATGGAGACCCATCCGATCTACGTGCTCAAGGCCGGGGACGTGATCAGCCCGGTGTTCGAATCTCCGTTGGGTTTGTTCCGTACGTCGGAACTCGCCAATCTTTTGGAAGAGCGGTACGGGATCGAGAAGCACCGTTTGACGGGGATCATGAGCCCGTGGGCGGTCAAGCGGCTCGACGAATTCGGCGGCGATATTTCGCGGTTCGAGGTTGTGAAGCTTCAGCCTTCGAAGCTGCGCCAGATTGCGATCGCCAAAACCGAGCCTGGCGATGAGAACAACCAAGACATCTCGGCGCTAACCGGCAAGGTCGATATTCGCAAGCTTGAACGTTTCAGCCAGAACGATGCGGATGCGTATTCGTTCTCCGGCGGCCTCTGCCATGCGAACCAAGGCTTGCTTGAGTTCGTCGAAATGTTCAAAGCGCCGATCAAGGTGCTTCACCCGTTGCTGACGGCAACGCAGGAAGGCAACTACATCGGTACCGAGACACTGGGTCCGATCCCGTTCCAGGGCATTATTCTGGCGCACTCGAACGAATCCGAGTGGACGCAGTTTAAAGCCAACAAGAACAACGAAGCGTTCCTCGACCGTATTTGCGTTGTGACGGTGCCGTACTGCCTGCGCGCTACGGATGAGGTCGCGATCTACAAGAAGCTTTTGCAGAGCAGCGAGCTTGGCAGTTCGCCGTGCGCACCGGAGACGCTTGAGATGTTGGCGCGCTTCTGCGTGTTGACGCGCCTGAAAGAGCACGAGAATTCAAACCTCTACTCCAAGCTTCGCGTTTATGACGGCGAGAAGCTGAAGGACACGGATCCGAAGGCCAAGACGCTGCAGGAATACAAGGATGCCGGCGGCGTGGACGAAGGCATGAGCGGTATCTCTACGCGCTTTGCCTACAAGGTTCTGTCGGAGACGTTCAATCATGACACGACCGAAGTAACCGCTGATCCCGTGCATCTGATGTACGTGTTAGAGCAGGCGATTAAGCGCGAGCAGCATTCGGACGACACCGAGAAGCGCTATTTGGAGTTCATCAAAGCCGAGTTGGCGCCGCGCTATGCGGAGTTTATCGGCAAGGAAATCCAGAAGGCCTATCTCGAGTCCTATAGCGAGTACGGTCAGAACCTGTTCGACCGCTACATCTCTTATGCCGACGCATGGATCGAAGATCAGGACTACAAGGACACCGATACGGGCCAGATGCTCGATCGCGGCAGCTTGGACAACGAGTTGTCGAAGATCGAAAAGCCGGCCGGGATCGCCAATCCGAAGGACTTCCGCAACGAAGTCGTGAAGTTCGCGTTGCGCCATCGTGCGGCGAACGACGGCAAGAACCCGGCGTGGACGTCCTACGAGAAGATCCGCAACGTCATCGAAAAGCGGATGTTCAGCCAAGTCGAAGATTTGCTGCCGGTGATCTCGTTCGAGTCGAAGAAGGATTCCGACACGCAGTCCAAGCACAACGAGTTCGTCAAACGCATGCTCGCGCGCCATTACACGGCGCGTCAGGTTCGGCGGCTTGTGGAGTGGTACATGCGCGTGAACAAGGCGGGATAAGGCGCGCGCGGGGGTAATACCCTGCGCGGCCGCTCATCATGGCGAACTTCATCGACCGCCGATTGAATCCGAAGGGCAAGAGTCTTGCCAACCGGCAGCGATTCATCCGGCGCGCACGGGGCGAGATCAAAGAGGCTGTCCAGAAGTCGCTGAAGGACCGCACGGTTTCGGACTTCGCGAAGGATCAGAAGATTTCGATCCCGACGAAGAGCACGAAGGAGCCGCGGTTCCGGCACGATCCGACGGCGGGCGGCGAGCATGAGCGCGTACTGCCCGGCAATAAGGACTTCGTCGAAGGCGATCAGATTAAGAAACCGCGCCAGGGCGAAGGCCAAGGCCGCGGCAAGGATGCGTCGCAGGGCGGTGAGTTCGACGACGACTTTTCGTTCACGCTCAGCCAAGACGAGATTCTCGACATCTTCTTCGAGGACCTTGAGCTTCCCAACCTGATCAAGACCGCGCTGAAGGAGATCAAGGTTTTCTCGTGGCGGCGGGCTGGGATGACGACGTCGGGCTCGCCGAACCAGATCAACCTTGTGCGCACGATGCGCAATTCGTTCGGGCGCAGGCTGGCGATGCGCCGGCCGAAGGAAGACGACATTGAGGTGTTGCGGCAGAAGGTCGTCGCACTGCGCTGCGGTGCTACGCCCAATGCCGACAATCGCGAAGTCATTGCCGAGCTTGAAGAAGAGATTGCGCGGCTTGAGCACCGGCGGAAGTGGGTGCCGTTCCTCGACCCGGTGGACGTGCGCTTCAATGCGTTCGTTCAAGAGCCTATTCCGACGAGCCAGGCGGTCATGTTCTGCTTGATGGACGTGTCGGGCTCGATGGGCGAGCGGGAGAAGGATCTCGCCAAGCGCTTCTTTATGCTGCTGCACCTGTTCCTAAAGCGGCGTTATGAGCGGCTGGACATCGTGTTCATCCGCCATACGCATGACGCGCAGGAAGTCGACGAGCATACGTTCTTCTATTCGCGCCAATCGGGCGGCACGATCGTGTCGACGGCGCTGGAAGAGATGAAGAAGATCGTGCACGAGCGCTATGCGACCGGCGAGTGGAACATCTATGCGGCGCAGGCTTCGGACGGGTACACGCAGACGGGCGACGCGTCGCGTTGCGTCGATCTTCTGAACCAAGAACTGATGCCGATGTGCCAGTACTACGCCTACATCGAGATCCTGGACGAGCGCGAGATGGAAGTGTTCTCGAGCGAGGAGTCCGGGGCGGAGCTTTGGCGCGCTTATCGCACGGTCGCCCGGGACTGGAAAAATTTCGCGACGAAGCGCATCGCCAAGCCGCAGGACATCTTCCCCGTGTTCCGCGAGTTGTTCGCGAAAGAAGGCGCGGAGGCGAAGGGGTGAACGCCGCGGGAGCTCGGGTTTGGGGCCGGTTGCTCACCTGGCTCGATCATGACGATGCGCCGGGTGCGTATGCGCGGCTGAAGCGCGTGCCGCACGGGCACGAAGATACGGCGAAGCTTGCACCGTTCTTTTCCAATGGCCGCTTGAACACCGCGCAGGCCGAGTCTGCGTTCGCGCAGGTGGCCAGCCGCATTCGGGCGTCGCGCATCTTGTTCGTGCCGGCGGTCTTGAGCGGAATCGCGATGAAGGCAAGTCGACTTCGGCTTGTCGAATATCTGACCCATCAGGTGCGCCAGCTCAAAGACGATGGGTTCGACGCCGAGATTGCCGACATCGAGACCGGCGCCACGGTCAGCGCGAACGGCGCGCGGCTGGCTGAGATTCTCGACCGTCACCACTGCCCGACATGGATTGTCACGCACTCCAAGGGCGGGCTCGACACGCTGGACGCATTGGTTACGCATCCGCGCGCGCGGCGCTTTGTCGACGGATGGGTTTCGTTCCAGGCACCGTTTCAAGGCTCGCCGGTTGCGGACGTCGCTTGCAATGCACCCAAGGCGCGGCGGATCGGCGCCTCAGCGCTGAAGCTTCTGGGCGCAGATCCGCAGGCGATTTGCGATCTGACAACCGATGAGCGGGCACGGTATCTCGACGCGAACGCGGGCGAGATTGCGCAGCTCTTGGCCGAAGTGCCGGTGATGTGCGTCGGTACTGCGGCAGGCAAAGGCCTTTTACCGTCGTGGCCGACGCTGAGGTGGATGGAAGAGCGGGGCTTGCGCAACGACGGGCTCGTGCCGATCGCCTCTACGATCCTGCCTGGCGCGCATTACGTGCTTTTGGACGGGCTGGGGCACGGGGAGGTCGCGACTGGCGGTTTGCTCTCTCGTGCTAAGTTCGAGCAAATCGATTTGCTGAAAATCCTGTTCGCGCTGATGCTGGCGCGACAAACGCAACGGGTGGCGGCATGAGCGAGCTACTGTTCAGCGGCGGCGAGTGGGACTTCGCACTTTTGAAGCGCGTGTTTGCGGCGATCGAGGACGTCGGTCTCAACGATCTGAAGCTCGACGTCTATCCGCACCAAATCGAGATCATCGCTTCCGAGCAGATGCTCGACGCCTACTCGGCGCACGGCATGCCGCTGATGTACCATCACTGGTCGTTCGGTAAGATCTTCGCACGCGAAGAGACGATGTACAGCAAGGGGTGGTCAGGGCTCGCGTACGAGATCGTCATCAATTCAAACCCGTGCATCGCCTATCTGATGGAAGAAAACACCATGACGATGCAGGCGCTCGTCATGGCGCACGCATGCTTTGGGCACAATCACTTCTTCAAGAATAACTATCTGTTCCGGCAGTGGACGAACGCCGAGGCGATCCTCGATTATCTCGCGTTCTCCAAGAAATACGTCGCGGCGTGCGAGGAAAAGTACGGCGCCGAGGCCGTGGAGCAGGTGCTGGATTCGGCGCATGCGCTGATGGAGCAGGGCGTGTTCCGTTATCGCCGGCCGCCGCGTCCGTCGCGGGCGCAGCGCGAGGAACGGTTGCGCAAGCGCCAGCAGTACGAGGAAGAGAGCTTCAACGATCTGTGGCGGACGCTGCCCGGCACCGCGCGCGACATGAGCGCGGACTTGGCCGCGGTGGACGAGGACGAGGTCGTCGGTCCGCAAGCCCCG
>JANLXP010000100.1:0-1563 GCA_031365165.1 Alphaproteobacteria bacterium | reverse complement strand
GCCTTAACCTCGATCACGATGTCCGACGCAATTCCCAGTAGGCTCTCCGCCATACGTTTTGCAATTTCCCGCATGTACGCGTCCACGGCGACTGTCCGGCCCAGGCGAGACTGAGACAGCAGGTCGTAGAGTTGGGCAATTGCTCCGACGCGTGCCTGCATGGCTTTGTAGCCTTCAACGTACGCGGCGGGCATTAATCTCGCTTCGAAGGCGATAAGGCCGGCGACGATTTGCAAATTGTTCTTGATTCGGTGCGACATCTCATTCGTCAACACTTGGGCGTCACGCTCGCGCTGCTTGCGGTCGGTAATGTCCTCGAAGACGAGGAGCATGCGATGGGTGTGGTTGCCGGGTTGAGAGATTTTCCGCGCATTCAAGTTGAAGACACGCCAACCAAGACCCGGAAACTCATTCTTGATCTCGAAACTCTCGATCGGTGTGTTTGCCGAGATTACCTTCTCCATCAACTGCCGAAGGGCTGGCACATCCCATTGGCGTTGACCTAGGTCGGAAATACGCCGCCCCAGCGTGTCTGATTCCGTAATCTCAAATATTCGCAAAAAAGCCTTGCTCGCCATGGCGATCGTCATGTCGCCTTCAAGCACAACCAACGGATCGCGGATCGTATCGACGATACATTGAGTCAGTTGCGAGTTGCGGTTGCTCTCTGCTTCCGCGGCTTCCTTGGCACGGCGTAACAATACCGAATCGAAGGTCGTATCAATGGCTCTCTGCAGAAGCACGATGAACTCGCCGTGTACGTCTTTGGCGACGTAGTCGGCAGCACCGGCCTTCAGAGCTGCGACCGCCACGCGGCCCTCCTGCATCGCGGTCACATAAATGACCGGCGGTGGTTCTGCCATGTTGCGAATATTCGCCAAGGTCTCCAGCCCGTCCTGGTTCGGCATGTAGTGGTCGAGGGCGACAACGTCTATACCGCCCAGTGCGATCCGCGCAACGCCGCTTGCACCGTCGGTCGCGATCTCGACAATATAACGCTGGCGCTGCAGTTCCTTCTGGACAAGTCTGCACAAGGCTGGATCGTCATCAATGTAGAGAATGCGTGTGCTGCGTGCGGACATTAGATCGCCTCCGGAACTTGTATGACGTACACGAACAATCCCAGCTGCTGAATCGCGTTGGCAAATTTTTGATAGTCGACCGGCTTAGTGATGTAAACGTTGCAACCGAAGTCGTAGCAGCGTTGGATCTCGGACTTGTCATCGGTCGTTGTCAGCACGACCACGGGTGACACTCTGAGGTGTTCGTTCTCCTTTAGGCGCTTCAAAATGTCTATGCCGGACATATCCGGTAAATTGAGGTCCAGCAGTATCAGCAAGGGGCGGCCTTTGTTGACGAGGCCGGAACCGTCGGGCCCGAACAGGAACGCGATCGCACTCGCACCGTCCGAAAGCGGCACAACCTCGTTGTGAACTCCCGCTCGGCGCAGGTTCTTCTCGATGAGGCGAGCGTGGCCCTCATCGTCTTCGACCATCGCGATTGTAACTGGTTGGGTCATGCCCGAATCTCACTCAACGGCGGATGCCACCTCTTGGGCAACGT
>JANLXP010000052.1:0-1405 GCA_031365165.1 Alphaproteobacteria bacterium | reverse complement strand
GGCGCTTCTTTTCGACTGCGGCGCGGTTCTCAAGCGCCCGAAGGAAGCACATGGCCAAAGCGGCCACCAAAGACATCTCCAAGACAATCGATCGCGAAGGTGCCGACGTCGGCATCATCATGGGCAGCAAATCCGACTGGGCGACAATGTCCGCAACGGGCGAGACGCTGGAGAAACTCGGCGTGCGCTACGAGGTGCGCGTCGTGTCGGCACACCGAACGCCCGACCGGCTTTATGCCTACGCGAAGGGTGCGAAGGCGCGCGGCATGAAGGTGATCATTGCGGGCGCCGGCGGTGCTGCGCATCTTCCCGGCATGACGTCGGCGATGACGACGCTCCCTGTACTCGGCGTGCCTGTTGCTGCGACCGGGTTAAACGGTTTGGACAGTTTGCTCTCGATCGTGCAGATGCCGGGCGGCGTTCCTGTCGGGACGCTCGCGATCGGCAAGCCCGGCGCGATCAACGCGGCGCTGCTTGCGGCGGCGATCCTGGCGCTCAACGATAAGGAATTGGCCAAGCGGCTCGACGCCTATCGCGCGCGTCAGACCGCGGATGTGCCAGAGGCGCCGGTGGACGAGGATCATCCTTGAGCATCGTTCCTCCCGGCGGGACCATCGGCATTCTTGGCGGCGGTCAGCTGGGGCGCATGCTTGCGATGGCCGCGGCGCGGCTTGGCCTCAAGAGTGCGATCTTTGCGCCGGAGCCGAACGCGCCTGCGTTTCAGGTGTGCGACAGCCATGTCGTCGCGCCGTACAGCGACCACAGTGCGTTGGTTGCGTTTGCGCGCGGTGTCGATGTCGTCACCTACGAGTTCGAGAACGTGCCGGGCGATGCGGCCAGCGTGCTGAGCGGCTTGAAGTCGGTGCGGCCAAGCCCGACCGCACTTACCGTCATTCAGGACCGCTTTCAGGAGAAGTCGTTTGCGCGCGAACGCGGGATCGCAACGACGCCGTTTGCGCTGATCGATTCCGATGCGTCGTTGCAGGTGGCGCTCAAGAGCGTGGGCACGCCCTCGGTGCTGAAGACCGCGCGGCTCGGTTATGATGGCAAAGGGCAGAAGATCGTGCGCGTGAACGGCGAGCTTGCCGCCGCGTGGGACGAGTTGAAGCGCGTGCCTTGCATCCTTGAGGGGTTCGTCGACTTTACGCGCGAGCTTTCGGTCGTTGCGGCGCGCGGGCAAGACGGACAAGTCGCGTGCTTCGACTTGGTCGAGAACCGGCACGAGCATCATGTGCTACGGACCACGCTGGCGCCTGCGAAAGCGGCGCAGCGGGTGAAGGCCGAGGCGGCGAAGATTGCAGCGCAATTGCTGGAAGCCTTCGACTACGTCGGCGTGATGGCGGTCGAGATGTTCGAGACGCGCGATGGTCGTTTGCTCGTCAACGAGATCGCGCCGCGCGTGCAC
>JANLXP010000047.1:0-2245 GCA_031365165.1 Alphaproteobacteria bacterium | reverse complement strand
GAACCGGGTGCGGGCCGTTTGGAGTCTTCGTTAAGACTTGCAATCAGGGCGCGCAAATCGGTGGCCTCGGTCGCAAGCGTCCCGATCCGCGTCTGAGTGGCCTTCAACTGGTCGCGCGTTTGAGCCGCAAGATACCGGCGTTGGGTGAGAAGCTCGCTGAGTACGTTGCGGTCCTTGTCCAAAGCCTCCGCGGCGCCCGCAACTTTGAGCCGCTCCTCCGCCGCCTTGCGCCGCATCTCGCGCAAGTTGGCGAGGTCATTGCTCAGCGTGCGCGCCTGCGTTTGCACTGCGGGCACCACGGCCGTCAGCAGCATCGCGGACCGCGCAGCCGCCGTCGCATCGTTCGGCCGCACGATCAAGGCAGGCGGCGGCTCGTTTCCCATACGCTGCAAAACGGCGAGCAGCGACGCGAGTTTCCCGCGCTGCGTAATCAAGGCCCGCATGCCGTTCGCCTCGCGCGTCTCGAACATGGCGAGCCGCTGCTCGACCACGTTGAGGTCCCGCTCGCGCTCCTGCGCCACCCCGGCCGCCCGGATCAGCTGCGCACGCAACTGCTCCTGCTCAAGCGCCAACTGGTCCGCCGAACGGCTCAGCGTCTCGACGTCCTGCTTGTCCTGACGAAGCTGTTTCTGGATGTCGTTGAGCTTCTCGTTCGGGTTCGTCGCCTCCGCCGCGGCCAGCGAAACGCTTACGCCGAGCGCAACAAGCGCCACCGTTCCACGTTCAAGATGCTTGCGACGCACGGACACGAGGTGAACCAGATAGAATCACTATGGCGATTATTCGTCGGGATTGGGGCCAAGGTCGAGGTCAAGGCCCTTTGGTCTGATGCACGACCGTATCGATCCGCCGGGCGATTTCGTCAGGATCGCCGACAAAAGCGTGCCGTTCCGACAACATGCGCGCATTCAATTTGTAAGCCCGCGGCACACCGGTCGGCAAATTGATCCCCTCGATCTCCGCATCGCCGACGCCCTCGAGGTGCTTCAAGAGCGCACGCAACGAATTGCCATGCGCGGCGATCAAGATTTTCTTGCCCGCTTTCAGCTGCGGAACGATGTCGCTCGTCCAATAGGGCAGCACCCGGTCCACGACGTTTTTCAGGCTCTCCCCGCGAGGCAGCGAAGCTTCGGGAACGCCGGCATATCGAGCGTCGAACTTCGGGAAATCGGGATCGCTGGTTTCGACCAGCGGCGGCTGCGTCGCATACGCGCGACGCCACTGATGCACCTGAGCCTCGCCGAACTGTGCCACCGCCTGCGCCTTGTTCTTTCCCTGCAACGCCCCGTAGTGCCGCTCGTTCAGCCGCCAATCGTTGACGACCGGAACCCACATCAGATCCATCGCTTCGAGCGCCAGCCACAGCGTCTTGATCGCCCGGCTCTGCAGCGACGTATACGCGAGGTCGAACGTGTAGCCTTCGCGCTTCAAAAGCTCACCCGCAGCCCGCGCCTCGGCAACGCCAAGCTCCGACAACGGACTGTCGCGCCATCCGGTGAAGATGTTGAGCTTATTCGCCTCGCTCTGCCCGTGGCGAATGATGACGAGATCGTAGTCGCTCCGCATGTGCCTCTACCGCAATTCCGTAAACAGGAGCGCCACGTACGTCAAAATCGACGCCGCGGCAACCAGAGCCGCGATCTTGTGGAAGCGCTCGTTGGTGATGAACATTGCCGGAACCGCGCCCGCCAGGAACGCGACGTGGAACGCAAAATCCGTAGGCTGCGGCAACCGTCCGTCGGTGGCGTATGTCCGCAACAGGCTAACAACAAGAAGCACCACGAACATGCCGAAGAACCAGCGCGCATGCGCGAAGTAATTTGCCCGCAAGTCCAGCGCGTCATCGCGGTCGAAGTCCGGCATCACGAGCGCGCTGAGGAAGAACAGCACGATCGGCTGCATGAGCGTCAATGCGAACATGACGAACGTCCATGTCTCGACGTTGCGTAAGCCGAACATGCTCCACCATGTCTGCACATGGATCAGCAACAGACCGAGCGCCCACAAAATAACGGGCCAATACACTTTCACCCGCCCGCGCATCTGCACAATCCGCGCGAAACCCATCAGCAAGTTTGTGATCCCAAGACCGAGCACGATCGAGATCAAAACCGAAAGATGCGCAAATGCGTCCATTGCTCGTGACCTCAAGGCCTAGTCACGACCTCTTTGACTCAAAAATTGCAAATACTTGCTCACTTCAAATGTTTAAAAATTCGCCAAAAATAGAGCTTTTAAGATTTTC
>JANLXP010000027.1:0-1130 GCA_031365165.1 Alphaproteobacteria bacterium | reverse complement strand
CAATTTCTCGCGCGCGTTTGAGGCTTTGAAACCCGACGTGCGAGCGTCGATGCCGAAAGAGGTTGCCTCCGTCGTGACCGGCATCGAAGCGACGCAGCGGGAGCTCTTTACGATCCTCGAGCGGCACGGGATCAAGCGTATCGAAGCACAGGGACAACGCTTCAACCCGAACCTGCACCAGGCCGTGGCCGAAGTGCCCAGCCGCGAACATCCGCCGGGAACCGTTCTTGCCGTCGCTCAGCAGGGCTACATGATCGGCGGGCGCTTGTTGCGCGAGGCGATCGTTGCCGTGTCGACCACGCCCCCGGCTACGTCAGGCGAAGACAGCAACGGCGCGGCTTCGAGCGGCGGCGACGCTTCGCCGAAATAACTTCAGCTTCCGCCGCCGTGGCCATGATGGCCGTGGCCATCATCGTCGTCGTCACCGCGTTGAGAGAACGCCCCGAACCAGCCGTTGTCGTTGCCAGTGCGGCGTCCTAAGCGCGCGTCACGGCGTTCGACGTGCAGCACGCCTGCGATCAGTACGTAGACCGTGCCGATGAACACACCGATGATGCCGAGCGCGACCCATCCGTTGCCGGAGATTGTGGGCGTGCGCGCGATGATGTTGGCGGCACTCGGCCCCGCCGTGGCGGCAACCGAAGCGGCCGCGACACTCAACCTGTGAACGAGATTTTGCGTCATCGCCTGAACCCCGAAACTTCCCTTGCCATGCGCTTAGTATGTGGGGTGGCTCAATGGCGAATGTGTGGCCGCGGGCAAGAGTTGATCGCTCTGAAATATTTGGCGCCGGCCAAGGAAGCCGGCGCCAAATAGCCGAATTCAGCCGTATTGGGCGGAGCGGGTGAAGGCGACGAAGTCTTGGTCGGCTTCCAGCGAGGTTACGGCCCTGCAGCGATTGCGCAGCGCCGCTTCCTCGCGTTTGTACTGGTCGACCTCCGCAAACAAGCGCGGTCCTTCGTCGGCGACGTAGATCACGACGACTGGGCTTGGGCCGTTCATGTCGGTTCGGGTTCGGGCCCAATAAGCGTTCCACCGGCGACTTAGGTCGTCGCCGTGCTTGTCCAAACGTTCAACCGCCGCGTAGCACTAGGAGAACGATCTACCCAACGCCAATAGGCGACCGGTTA
>JANLXP010000023.1:0-5548 GCA_031365165.1 Alphaproteobacteria bacterium | reverse complement strand
GCCTTACCGGCGCAGTGTTGCTTTTGTTTGCCTGGACGTCCACGCCCGCCACCGGGCAGATGGCGCCAATCGCGGACGACGACGCTTCGCGTCACGTTCGCAGCCATTCCCAAACGCTGTCGGCGAGCGATCTTTCCATGCTCGAGCGTGCGTTCGACTATTGCGACCGCAAGCAGTGGGACGCCGCCCGCCAAGTCGCGGCCCAAATCTCGAACCCGGCCGCACGCGACGTCGTGCTGTGGCGCGCGTTCACGAACAAAGACAATGGCGCCGCGTTCAGCGACCTCGATCGCTTCCTCGCCGGCCACCGCGAGTGGCCGAACCAGCGCGCGCTGCAAGCCCGCACTGAAGAAGCGATGCCCGGCGATTCGATGCAGCCCGATCAGGTTATCGCCTGGTTCCAGGGCCGCGATCCGGTTTCCGGCGAAGGCATGATCAAGCTCGGCGACGCGTATCTGCGCCGCAGCCAAGATGCGAACGCGAAGAGCTGGATCCGCAAAGGCTGGATCGAAGGCAACTTCACGCTCGAACGCATGTCTTATATCGCCGCGCGCTACGGCTCTCACTTGACCAGCGACGATCACAAGGCCCGCGCTTCCCGCCTCGTCTGGGCGGGCGAATTCGGCCAAGCGAACGCGATGACGAACTGGATCGGTGCCGACGTTAGCGCGCTGATCTCCGCAAGAATCAAATTGCGCCAAACCGCGCGCGATGCGGATGGTGCCTACGCTCGCGTTCCGTCGAGCTTGCAGGGCGACCCCGGCCTGCTGTTCGATCGCGCCCGTTGGCTCCGCAAACGCGATCGCGACGCTGAAGCCCGCCAGCTTTTGATAACGGCATCCGTCAATTTGAACGGCCCGCCGCCGGTCGTCGAAGAATGGTGGAACGAGCGCAACTACCAAATCCGCGAAGCGCTGGATGCCGGCAACGTTCAGCAGGCCTATCAGCTCGCCGCCGGCCACGACATGCGCAAGGAATCGGGCGTCCCTTACGCCGAGGCGGAATTCCTCGCCGGCTGGATATCGCTGCAATACCTGCGCAAGCCCGACCCCGCTTACGACCATTTCTTGCGGCTGCGCGATGGCGTGACGGCCCCGATCAGCGTCGCCCGCGCGCACTATTGGGCAGGTCGCGCAGCTGAGAAAGCAGGCCGTACAGCCGAAGCACAGCACCAATACGGCCTCGCGGCGAACTTCCCCATGACCTACTACGGTCAGCTCGCAGCGTCGGTGGTGAACCCCCGCGGCAATCTCGATCTGCCTTTCTCGCGCACGACCTCTTCGTCCACGAAGCAAGCCTTCATGGACCAAAGCATGATGCAAGCGATGCAGGCCCTGGCCGATGTCGGCGCCGAAGGCTTGCTGCGCACATTCGCGCTCGCCGCGGCCGAGGGTTACACCGATCGCGACCAATTCGTGCTGCTCACGAACTTTTTGCGCGGCCTGAACCAACCGGCCATGGCGCTGCGCGTTGCCAAGCGCGGCCTGCAGAAGAATGTCGCGGTCTACGACATCGCCTACCCGACAATGTCCGTGCCCGCGTATCGCGGTAATGGCACGCCGCCGGAAACCGCCCTGGTCCTCGGCCTTACGCGTCAGGAAAGCGAGTTCGATCCCGAAGCAATGTCGAGTGTGGGCGCCCGCGGCTTGATGCAGATGATGCCGGCGACAGCGAAACTGACCGCCCGCCGCCACGGCCTAGGCTACGGTGACAAGAGCGACCTGCTCACACCGTCCGTGAACCTCCAACTTGGCATGGCGCACGTGTCTGATCTGCTGAGCGATCTTGGCGGTTCCTACGTGCTCTCGATCGCGTCGTACAACGCCGGTCAGGGCCGCATCAATCAGTGGGTCTCCACCTACGGCGATCCACGCGCGACGAACGCCGATATGATCGACTGGATCGAGCGCATTCCGTTCAGCGAAACGCGCAACTACGTCCAACGCGTGCTGGAAAACACTCAAATCTACCGCAACGTACTCGCGGGTCGCGACGTGCCGCTTGTGATCGCGGCCGATCTAAAACGCGGTGCGTACACAGCGGTCGCATCTGCATCCGCTCAGTTCTCGTCCTCGCCGGCACCGGCAGCCGCACCTGCCGCCACAGCGGCGACACCCGGCGCGGCACCCGTGCAGACACCGCCTGCCACGGCCACCGACGCCCAATTCGCCTCGGTCGTCTCGTCCACGCCTGTCTACGACGACGAGGAAGCAACCCCGGTCAAGAAGACGACCAAGAAGGCGACGTCGAAAAAGAAGAAGCGGTCGTCCGCCACGGCTTCGAATTCGAAGAAGTGCAAAGGCTCAACGTCGAAGAAGTGCCGCAAAGCCGGCTAGTGCACTGTCGCTTCCGGATCGCGGCCACCGAGCATCATTTGTAGCCGCACCGCGGCATCGCCTTCTGCAAAGCATCGAGCTAGCGCCTTCGGGCTGGCGTCGGCCGCGGCTTCGATCCCGCGCTCGGCCGCAATCTTGAGAAGCTTCTTCGTCTCCGCGACCGCGATGGGTGAGAGTGTCGTGAAGTGCATCGCCAGCTGCTGCACCGACGGTTCGAACTCTTGCATCCCGGCAACGTTCGAGACGAGGCCCAACATGAAGGCGCGCTCCGCAGTCACGACGCCGCCTGTCAGCGCGAGCGCAGCCGCCGAACCGTTGCCGCTAATCCGCTGCAACCGGCCAAGCGTGCCGCCGCCCGCATTCATGCCGACATTGATGCCTGGCAGGCCGAACCGCGCGTCGGCGCGCGCGATCCGCACATCCGCATGCAGGGCGAGCTCGAACCCCGCACCGAGGCACGCGCCCTTGATCGCGGCGATGACAGGAACCTCAAGAGCCGCCATCCGGTCGTAGACGCCCCGCGCCTGCAAGGCGACCTGCTCGACTTCGGCAGGCGTGAAATCGGCAAGCTCGCCAATGTCCATTCCGACCGAAAACGCATCGTCGCCCGAACTCGTCAATATGATCGCACGCAGGTTCTTGCTTGCCGCAGCCTCGTCGAGCGCGTGCGCCAATTCCTCCCGCAAAGCGTTGTCGATCGCGTTTGTTGCTTCGGGCCGGTTGATAGTCAGCGTAAGCACCTGGCCGTCGCGCTCCCTGAGAAGCGTGGTGCCGCGTGTTTCACCGGTAGATGTTTTTGTCATGGAGCAAAATCTAGCCCGCCCGCGCGCGCAAAAAAAGACGGGCTTCGGCAGCAAGCCAAAGCCCGTGTGACGCAGTCTTGTTGCTTTTATTAGTGCGCCGTTTCCTGCAGCCAAAGCCGCGCCAGGCGCTGCGCTTCGGCAATATCGTTCGATGTCATCTGCTGGGCGAGTTCGGCACGCCACAAGCGGGCCTCCGCCACACCCTTCATGGCCGCCAAATTGAAGTACTTGTGCGCGCGCACGAGATCGAGTTCCACGCCCTGTCCCGTCGAGTAGCAAAGACCCAACTGATAGAGCGCCTGCGGCTTGCCCGCTTTCGCGTCGCCTTCCATATCCACGACGACATCAAAGTCGATCACCGCCACCACCGTCTCTCCCGTCTGTTTTGCATCGAACTCGCATCGAATTCGTGCGTTGTTATGAGACAAGAATGTGGGCATCGCGCTGAACGACGCGTTAATGCGGCATGCGGTTTTTGTTTAAAATAGATCGCGATATTTCGGTTAAGCGGAAACCCGCGAGCGCGCCAAAATCCACGTAAAATGTGGCTTTCCTGCGTTAATCTGAGAAACGGGGCCACCTTAATGACAGTCGTGTCCCCGAAAAATTACGAACAAAAATCAGACTATTTTCGCTCACATCCCGATACCGTCCGTGTACGTTGCATTCCGAGTGCCCTTCGGAACGCCCAAGCAAAACGGCGGCACAACCGGCCCGGTAAAGAGGGCCTGTTGCCGCCGCCGTGAGTTGAAGTCGGAGCAAGCCCTCGAACTGAACCTCAGCGTCTAGCGCCGGGTTTTCGAGGTTAAGCTGCTCACCCCTCCCGTCAGGCCGCTATCCGGCCTGATCGTCGTTCTTTATTTCTTCTTCGTCTTCTTCGCGGCCTTCGGCTTCGCGGCGGCCTTCGTCGTCGGCTTCTTCGCCTTACGTTTCGCTGTCATAGGCATGAGAGAGTGGCTCCTTAGCTAGGGTCCGGAAGACGCACCTTGCGCCCTCAAGCACCTACATATTGAGCAATTGCGGCAACGGACGCAACACCTGGTGCCCGACGGCGCAACGCGCACAAACAGCGATCGAACGGAAACACTTATAAAATCAGCATTCCATGCGATCATCCGTACACGAACTAACTCACTCTCATCGTTGCGCGCGAAAACCTATCCACAGGCGATTCTGACGAATCACCCGCGAATCGCATTTCACTGAGTCGGATATTTAGTGCACCGGCTCCGATACCGGCGTTGGCACGGGTGCGCTGACGACGGGCTCGATAGCGGCGGGCTCAGCAGCCGTTGTTACCACGGGTTCCAAAGCCTGTGTCTTGGGTGCAGCAGCTTTCGGCGGGCCGCCCACACACTCCGGATCTTCGACGGCAAGCCTCGCTCGCCACTCGGCGCCATATTTTGCCTGAGCCAGCGACAAGACGTTCAAGCATCGCGTTGCGGGTGCGGACGCGCGCACCGTATCCAGCGGCTTCGCCACTTGGCTTGCTACAGGCGCGATCAGTGGCTCGGGAGGCGGGACATATCGCGTCAACTTCTGACGCTCCCACTCATTTTTCACGTCCTGATCGCAGGTCGTGTCCCTCGGATCGAGTCTGACCTTCCAATTCTCGCCATACGCGGTTTTCGCAAGCGCGATGAATTGATCGCAATGCGCGGGCGCGACGGCCTCCACAACTGTCGCCGGCCACCGCGTCACGACCGCAACAAAACGGTCGGCGATCAAATAGAGCGCAAACAGCGACATGATGCCGACCCCGGCCCAAACGGCCCTCTTCGCCAACTCCTCGCTGTGGTTCATCGGCAAGGGTACGGGTACGACCCTCGTTGGCGGTGCCGTTGGCAGCTTTGCCGGCGAAATCGCAGGTGTCGTCGGTTCGGGCTCCGGCTCGGGAACGCCTGGCTTCAGCTTTTTCTTAGGTTTGGCCGCGACAACAGTTGTCGCCACCGGCGCGCTTTCTGCAGCCGGCCCACGCCCCTTCGCCAACGATGGCGCCGTGGCAGCCATCACCAAAGTCCCCACCCATCTTCCCAAGTCCAAGAATATAACGCACGAGCGCGCCACAAGGACGTGGCGCGATTCACACAATGAAGTAATTGCGTACTGGGCATTCCCCTGAAGCAGGAATGCGGCGGTCGTCACTCGCCTATTCGGAGAATCTGCTCCGCTATATCCCGAGCTTCTTTACCACGAGGTCGTTCACTGCCTGCGGGTTCGCCTTGCCGCCGGTTTCTTTCATTACCTGGCCGACGAACCATCCGGCCATCGACGGCTTCGCCTTCGCCTGCTCGACCTTCTGCGGGTTAGCTGCGATCACCTTGTCGACGGCGGCTTCGATCTGGCCCTTGTCGGTCACCTGCGTCAGACCGCGATCTTGCACGATCTGAACCGGATCATCTCCTCCGC
>JANLXP010000002.1:0-1898 GCA_031365165.1 Alphaproteobacteria bacterium | reverse complement strand
TTTTCGACCACATCATCGCCGCTCTGATAGGTCACGATGTTGTGGAACACCGAATTCCCCCTCGATGCGCGTTCGGCACCCGGGAACACGCCTTCCGACGAGATGCCGGCGCACGCGAACTCGACCGCGACGGGTTGCGGCGTCGCCGCATCCGGATCGTCCACCAGCAAGCCCGCCATATGCATGTGATGGTCGCCGGCGCACGCGACCACATTGCTGACACCCTGGTCGCGGATAAACTCCATGAGCTCCTGGCGCTCCGCCGGATAGCCGTTCCATCCATCGACGCCGAGACACGAATCTTTCACACCCGCAAACCAAATGCTGCCGAGGTCGAGGCGGAAGGTCAGGGCAGGGAACGAGTTCGCCCAAATCTTCCACCGTGCGTCTGAGGCTTTCAGAACTTCCTTGAACCACGCCTTCTGCTGCGGCCCGAGCACAGACCCGCGCGGCATCAAACGCCGCGGGTTGGCGACCTCCGTCCCCGGAAGCGTCGAGGGCGCGTCGCCTTCATTCGCCGTCTTGCCGAGGTCGAGCAGCTTCACGTGCTCAATCGCGGGCAACGACTGCCCCTCGATCTTCGGCGGCTTCGGCGGCGGTGATTTGTAGGAGCGGTTGTCGGTCAAAATGATCTCGACCGTCTTGCCCCAGCGCAGCGTGCGATACGCGGTCAGCGACGCCAACGCCGCGTGATTGTCCGCGTTCGGGTCGACCCAATCCTGCTGCGGCCCGAGGTAAGGCGTGTCCTGCACATCGACGAACTTGAAGTCGCGCGCCGGGTTCTCGACCACGTTCGGACGATCGAAGCTGCCCGCACCCGGCATGCCGGAGAGAAGCGCCGGCATGTACTCAAACCACGCCTGGTTCGCGGCCACCTTGCGCCGCTGAGCCGGGATGCCCTCTTTATCGAAATACGTGTCGTGCGATTGCCAGGCGTCGTTCGTGAACTCGTGATCGTCCCACATACTGACGAACGGCCAGCGCGCGCGCGCCGCCTGCAAATTCGCGTCGGACAAATAGAGCCGGTAGAGAAAGCGATAGTCCTGCAGCGAAACCGCGTTCGTCGCGCCGCCGTTCTTGTTCCAGCTCGTCGACGGCCACGGCTTCGACCCGTTCGGAAACGGCGGGATGGAGCGGTCGCGGTGATCGGCACCCTTCAACCACTTCGGGTCGTTCATGTTGGCGTCCCAGCGGTCGCCGCGCACCTCATAGATGAAGTCGCCAAGGAACAGCACGAAGTCGATCTGATGCTCCGTCGGTGAGGCGAGGTCGTCGGAAAGCATCCGCGCCCAAGCGCCATAGAACGCTTGCTCGTAATTCTGACAGCACGCAAACGCGAACCGCGTCGGCCGCTCTGTGTTCGGCGTAGGCGCCGTGCGCGTGCGCCCGAGCCGCGATTGATCGCCGCCCGCAATGAATCGGTAGAAATAGATCGTGTCGGGCTCAAGCCCCTGCACGACGAGGCGCAGCGTGTGATCGCTCGCAGGCGTCGTCGCCAGTATCTCGTCGAGCACGATCTCGGCGAACTCCGGCGCGCGCGAAATCTGCACGCGCACGTTCACGTAATCGTCATTGCCTTCCATCGCCTCGACGCGCGTCCATAGGACAACGCCGTCCGGCTGCGGATCGCCCGACGCCACGCCATGCGGAAAGCGGTATTTTCCGGTGACAAGCGAACGGGGCTGCGCAGCCGCAAGCGGCGCGTGCGCCATGGCGGCATATGTGCCCACGAAACCTGCGAGCGACTTCAACAGGGCGCGACGCGAAAACAAGGTCATGAGCCGACGTTTTGAGTTCTGAATCGAAGGAACGCTATCCCATTCTAAGGCGCACCCGGGAAGTGGCATTGCGCGAAAGCCGTGGGACTGGGGCTTTCCCGCCATAGGACAAGCGTTTTC
>JANLXP010000940.1:0-6372 GCA_031365165.1 Alphaproteobacteria bacterium | reverse complement strand
ACGGATGAGGGGCTGCGTTTGAGTTTAATCCACCGCTTGGATCGCGGCGCTGTTGGCGATGATTTTGGCGACGAGTTCGTCGATCTCCTCGCGCGTGACGTCTCTGTCGGCGATGGCTTCGCTTAAGGACCGGTAGGCGTCGTTGACGAGGCGGATCACCTCCGCGCCCGTTTTGATCGCGGCGGGGAGCGTTGCGATGATTTGGGTGAGGAGGCTGATGGCGGCGGCGGCGTTCATGGGGTGGGTCCTTTCAGTTTGGTTTGCGCTTGCGTCACGGCCTGCTTCACGTTTTCGATGGCGATGAGGGCGGCGATCAGTTGGCCTTCGTCCGCCGTCTCGCCGTTCAGCACGGGGGTTGCGGCGGCGATCGCTTTCGTGGCGGCTGCTTCGACGGTTTTGATTTTTGTCCAGAGTTTCGCGTCGCGGCAGAGCGGGCCGACCGTTGTTTCCGCTTCGCAGGGCGCGAGCCTGGCGTAGATCAGGATCGCTTGCTGCGTCGCCTCGTAGGCGGTCAGCGTGATCTTCGCGGCACGCCTGGCGTCGCCGTCCGCGTTCATCGGTTGGAGCAGCGCGCAAGCCGTGATCAGCACGGCCATCGTGGCGGCGGCGAACGTGTTCAAGATGGTTCTCATGGGTGTGCGCTCCAGGTCAGTGCGTTTTGCGCACGCGCGCGGCCGTACCAGGCGAGCACGCCGCCCGCGATGTTTGCCGCGCCTACGATCAGCTCGGCGAGTTGATCTTGCAGGGTGGCGTCGAGCTTCAAGCCGGCGAGCGTTGCCGCGCCCGCGGCCAGCGCCACGATCGAACCCCAGACGGATTTCGACTGCCACCAGACTTTGGTGCCGTTCATGTCAGTTTCCTTTTTCGGTTGGGAGGACGGCTAGAGCTTCAACATGTCCCCGCACGAGCCGTCACGGCGCGGGTAAGAAATTGAACCACGAACAGCACGAAAAACACGAAGGGCTCTGGGCGGGTTCAAATGCCGGTGCGGTGGACGCGCCGCACTGTTTCCCGCAAAGCCGCTAAGCCGCAAAGAAGATGAGAACTCGGCGCCGTAGGCGCCAATGCAAACGCTTTAGCGGCGCTTCGCGCCAAGAAGGAGGCGGAGCGGCTTTGCGCCTTTGCGGCTTTGCGGGAAATATTTCTACACGTCCGCCGCACTGCCGTTTGCGATTGGGTAGAGCGCTTCGTGTTCTTCGTGCTGTTCGTGGTTCAAATTCTTGCTGTCAGCCCATCAGCAGGCGGAGTGCTTCCTGATATTTCTCCGACGTCTTTGCCAGCACGTCGGGCGGAAGATGCGGCGCGGGCGCCTTCTTGTTCCAGGGTTGGGTTTCGAGCCAGTCGCGGACGAATTGTTTGTCGAAGGAGGGTGGGCTCATGCCCACGCGGTAGTCCGCCTTTGGCCAGAAGCGCGAGGAGTCGGGCGTTAGCGCCTCGTCGATGAGGTGCAGCTTCCCCGCCTCGTCCGTGCCGAACTCGAACTTTGTGTCGGCGATGATGATGCCGCGCGTGGCGGCGTAGTCGGACGCCTCCTTATAGAGGCGCAGCGACGCATCGCGCACCGCGGCGGCGTATGTTGCGCCCACGATCTTGGCCGCTTCGTCGAACGAGATGTTTTCGTCGTGCGCGCCGGCCGGGGCCTTCGTTGCCGGCGTGAAGATGGGTTCGGGAAGCTTTGCCGCCTGCTCCAGCCCGCGCGGAAGTTCGACGCCGCAGATCGCGCCCGTCGCCTGATAATCCTTCCAGGCTGAGCCCGCGACGTAGCCGCGCACGACCGCCTCGATCATCAACGGCGTGAGCCGCTTGACCACCATGGCGCGCCCGGCGATCTCGTCACGCTCTGAGGTTGCCACGACGGTTTCGGGGGCGATGCCGGTGAGGTGGTTCGGGATGACGTGACCGAGCCGATCGAACCAGAAGTGCGAGAGGCGCGTCAGCACCCGCCCCTTCTGCGGGATCGGATCGGGCAAAATGACGTCGAACGCGGACAGCCGGTCGGTTTGCACGACCAGGAGCTTGTCGGCGCCCACGGCATAAATGTCGCGCACCTTGCCCCGGTGCAGCAGGGGGAGGGATTTCAGGCGGGTCTCGAGGATCGGGGGCATGGGCGGGCTTCAAGCGCGTTAAGGACGGGCACGACGCATACGCCAGCCACGCCGCCGTTGCGATAGGGATTCTTGCGCCAGGCAAAGGGGGTTGTGTATCGTGCGGCGCTGCGCGCTCGACCGTTAGCACGTGCGCCTTACTGTTGCAGCGGGTTGAAAAGGCGCCGACGACTATGGGGCACGAAGAAAGCTCTTACATCAGACAGCAGCGGGAACGCGAGGCTGCGGCGCGCGAGGCGCAGGAGCAGATCGACGGCGTCGTCAAACAGGTTCTTGCCCTGCCGGATGAGCAACTGCCGCCGGTCTGGATGATGAACAAGATTGGCAGCCACTCAGCGCAACATTTCAAGAACACGGCATCTTGGTCTTTCGTCGAATTGGTGCGACGCGGCCGGCTATCAACGCGATCTCGTGTCATAGATATCGGCAGCGGTTGTGGCCGCCTGGCAATACCGTTTTCACTGCTCATCAAGGAGGGCGAGTACTACGGTACCGACGTCTTCGAGGATGGCATCAAGTGGTGTACGCAGAACGTGACCCCGCGGAATCCGGGGTTTAAGTTTTTTCTGCAGAGCGTTGAGAACAATTACTACTTCGGCGGGGACATAAAGCCGTCCAGCACCATATCGCTCAGCTTTGCCAAGTCCGACTGCATAGATTTCATCTTCGCGATTTCTGTTTTCACGCATTTGGTCGAGGCAGATGCCGAGAGATATTTCAACGAGATCGCCCGCTGCCTTGAGCCTAACGGCCTGGCCTATCTGACCGCGTTCATCATTGACCGAACATTTCCAGATTTCGTGGAGCGCACCGGCCTTCACACGGAGGTGGCGGAGGTTTCACCCGGCCATTACCAAGCGTATGCCGGGCAAGACTTCTTCGCTGGCTACACCTTTGATCGCTGGCGCACCTTAATTGAACAAGCCGGGCTGGAAATCAGCGGATTCGATCCCGGCACTTGGGCGGAAAAACGCGGATCGATGCACTACCAGGACACGTTCATCGTAACCAAGAAATGATAATCGCCGACCCAGCGAGCCTTTGGTGACTGCCCAGCAAGGAGTGTCCGCTCGCAGGATTCTTGCATCTGCAAAAGTGGACCGTGTATCGTCCGCCCCCTCAAGGTAGATTAACTGGAACGGTGAGTAGCGATGGGACGCGTCGGATTGATCTTGGGTGCCGTAGCTTTGTCTCTTGTGGCTGCGGGCGCTTTCTTCTGGAAAGACATTCAAAGACTGACGGGTCGGGTCTCTGAGGAGCAGCTGGTGACGGACTTGAAGACCGCGGCCGCAGGCGGTGGATATGCGGTTACCTTCGCCCAAGCGGACAGCTCGAAGTGGCATGTCGGAGATGGGCACCGGTTGGAGAAGTTCAGCTTGGACAACGGCGCAACGGCGTTCGCGCGCCTGACGAGCACCGTCGCGCTGAACCCCGACACTGTCGATTGGCCGACGCAGGGCTTGAGCACATTGTTCCCGATGGCGTTCAACAATAAGACAAACGCGGGAAAGTTGGAGATCGGGGTGATCGCGCGGCAACCTGCAACCAACGGCTCGAAGGCCATCTCGGTCGTCTACGCCACAAATCAGGCCGGCAACAGCGGTTGGCACGACATTGCCATCGGCCCCGACTTTAGACTCACCTCGTTTACGTACGATGTACCCAAGGTCGCACCGGGCGGTTACATCGTGCCTCCCATCCTCGTGATCAACGCCGACCGCAGCGGCAAGGGCGGCGCCGCAGAAATTCTTGGCATCTACGTCAAGCAAATTCAGTAGCGCCGCCGATGTCGTTCGAACGCTTCTTCCGGTACCCAACGTCGACGGTCAACTATGTCGTCAACATTTCGGAGCGGTACAAGTATTGCTACCTGATGAATCCGAAATGCGCCTCGACCGGCATCTTGAGAACGTTGCAGGCCGCGGAAGTTGACGGAAACCCGTCTCGCATTTCCGATGCGGTTCACGATCGCTCCATATCGCCGCTTATGGACTTCACGAACTGCACGGGTTCGCCGGAGCAAGTGCTGACTCAGTTCTTTGTCTTTTCCTTTGTGCGAAATCCGTATACCCGCATCCTTTCGGCGTACATGGACAAAATGGTGCGAGATGTGCCGGAGCGCACACGCCTGCTACCAACACTCGGCTTTGATCCAGACAAGCCGCCGCCGCCTTTCATAGATTTCTTGAAAGCTGTGCAATCGCAAAGAGACGACTGGCGCGACATCCATTGGACGACGCAGAGCCGTCTTCTGCAGTCAAACAACATCAGCTACAGCTACATCGGGCGCTTCGAGACGTTCGCGACGACATTTCCCAAAGTGCTGGAACGGATTGGAATCCCTCCGAAGTTCCACGACCCGAGCTACGTTCCGCACCACGCCACGCGAGCCAACGATAGAGTTGCGCAATATATCGGACCTAAAGAGCGCGAGGTGATCGGCGCGATCTACTACGCGGACTTCAACAACTTCGCCTATGGTTTCGATCCGGCTGTCGCTTCTATCTAGGACATCGGTTCGGCAGTCTGACTATCCGGTCATAGCTGCGAATACAGGGATGTAGTACGCGGTATGACCGACATAGCTCTTGATGAAGCCCGCACTATCCCGGCTAGTTGCGCCCTTAAACTTGATCGTTCCGATGCCGGAGTAGTTTCCAGTTAGATCCGCGGTGTTCGTTATCGTCGTCTTTCCCGTGGCGCCGCCTTGATCCCCGCCGATACGAATTTCACCGGTCGCGAGTTCGACGACGCCGGCTTGGTTGATCCGCATTCGTTCGCTGGTTACCTGCGCGCCGTCCGCGGTGGTCGCAAAAATCAAGCGACCGGGCATGTCGTTGTTGCCCGGCGTGCCGTCGACCTCCGCGCGGATCAGGGCGACAGGGATGAATTGATCTCCGTCGTCAGCGACAAACCAATGCTCTCCGACGACATCATTGTTCGCCACGGCTCCAAAGGTGTTGACTGTGCCCGATTTCGATTTCGCTAGGACGGATTGCGGCGCGCTTGCAGCTGTTGAGGACCAGTTGCCGATGAACAGGCCCGCGACAGCGCTGTTTCGATTTATCTGCACAAGCGGCAATTGACCGCCGGGCGATGCAAATAGATTTGGTGACCCGACACTTACGAAGCCCAAGCCACCAGCGCCGATGAACCGCGCGGCCTCGATACCTGCCGCCGCGACTGCCAGAGTGTCGGCGCCACCTCGGTAGAGGCCAGTGTCCCGATCAACCGAGAAAGACAATCCCGGATTGGCAGGGGCACCCGTGGGCAAGAGGCGCTGTGTAATGCTCGCCGACGTGTCCAACGTCTCCACATCCACGCTCTCGGTCGCGCTGAAGTCGGTGCCCGCTAAAGTCTGGCCGGTGAGGGCTTGGGCTGCGATGTGGCCGGTGTTGCGGGTGCCTGCGACCGCGTTGGTGTAGGACGTCTTGCAGTCGTAGATCAGGATGTCGAAGTGGGAGCCGGAGAGGGCTGTGCCGGCGTTGCCGAATTGGATGCCTTTGCCGCCGGTGGCGGAGTAGCCGGAGATGGTGGCGCGGATGTCGCATTGTGGCCCTGAGATCGTGAGGCCGGTGCCGGGTGAGGCGTCGCCGATGAGGACGGCTGACGTGATGCGGTTTGAGCCGCCCGTCGAGAGCACGCCGCTCTTGCCCGTGGCGCCGTCGGTGTTCCAGAGTTTCGTGACGCTGATCGCGGCGCCCGCGAGTTCGATCTGGTGCGTGCCGGTGGTGCGGCAGTTGATGTAGCTTTCGATCGCGTCGTAGGTCGTGCCGAACGATTGGTCGAGGAGGCCTTGGCCGTAGTTGCTTTCGGTGGCCAGGTGGCCGAAGCGCATGCGTGTGTTCGCGCTCACGTATACGCCGCCGGCGGTGTTCGCGTAGACGTGCACGAAGCGCACGTCGCTGGCGCATTGATACGTCGCGCCGTCGCTTTCGAAGCGCACGCCCCACCCCGCGTTTTGGTGCGAGAACACGGCGAGCCAAACGGCGTCCGAAGGTCCGCGATATTGGATGCCGTGCGAGCCGCAGTTTTGCACGTCGACGTTCGTGTAGAGGCTTTCGGGTTCGTCGGGGTAGCTCGCGCTCACGTTTGCGCTGAAGTAGCCCTCGCTCATCCAGCCGATGCCTTTGACGTTCGTAATCACGATGTCGCGCAACGTGTAGCGCTTGCCGTAGACGACAAGGCCGTTGCCGCTCGTCTGGTTCGCCGCGTTGCCGTCAAGGCGCAGCGCTTCGAGGCCGAAGCCGTAGGGCACGCCGTCGGC
>JANLXP010000913.1:0-4180 GCA_031365165.1 Alphaproteobacteria bacterium | reverse complement strand
GTCGAACGTGATCGCCCGAAAACCCGGGTCGTTCACGTCCGGCGACAGCGACGCCGTCTTGTTCGTGGGCCCAACCGACCCCACCACCCAACGCGGCCTGTCGGCGGTCGAGAACTTGTCCGCACTCGCGCGCGCCGCACGCGCAGCCGCGATGTTGATCTCCGCACTCAGATGCTCGCAGCCGTAATCCGCCTGGCTGATCCTCTGCGCGTTGAACGTGTTCGTCTGAATGATGTCGGAGCCCGCATCCAGAAACGCGTCGTGGATGTCGTGCAGGATCGAAGGCTTGGTGATCGCCAGCAGATCGTGGTTGCCCTTCAGATCGTGCGTGGAATTGGAAAACCGCGACCCGCGATAGTCCGCTTCCGTCAGACCGTAGGTCTGGATCATCGCGCCTTTGGCGCCGTCGAGCAGCAATATCCGCTCGCGCGCAGCGTCGATGAGCGCCTGAAAGCGTGCCTTACGATCCGTCGTGTTCATGCTGCTGTCGCCGGGGCCTGCGGACGCACGCCCAAAAGTTGGCAGATCGCAAACGTCAGATCCGCCTGGTTCAATGTGTAGAAGTGGAACGAGTCGAAGCCGTGCCGGCGCAGTTTCTCGACCTGCTCGGCCGCGACCGTTGCCGCAATCAGCTTGCGCGTCTCAAGATCGTCATCCAACCCCTCGAACTTGCGTGCAAGCGAATCCGGTATCGACGCGCCGCATCGCTTCGCCATCCGCACGACGCCCTTGAAGTTCGTGGCCGGCATAATCCCCGGCACGATTGGAACCCTGACACCCTCGCGATAGGCACGATCGGCAAAGCGCAACACAACGTCGGTGTCGTAAACGAACTGCGTGATCGCGCGTGTGGCGCCCGCGTCGATCTTCGCCTTGAGCAGCGCATAGTCGTGCTCGACCGACGGCGAGTCCGGATGACGTTCGGGATAGGCCGACACGCTGATCTCGAACGGCCAGATCTTGCGGATCCCGCGAATGAGATCGGGCGTGGACTCGTACCCGTCCGACACCTGCGCAAAGGGCCCAGGCTCCGGCATGTCGCCGCGCAGCGCCACGATATGGCGCACGCCCGAGCGCAGATAATCGCGCACGATCTCGTCGATCGCCTCGCGCGAAGACCCAACGCACGTCAAATGCGCGGCAGGCTTCAACTGGGTCTCGGTCAGCAGCCGCTTGATCGTTGCGTGCGTGCGTTCCCGCGTCGAACCGCCCGCGCCATAGGTCACCGAAACGAACGCCGGATTGAGCGGCGCCAACCGCGCGATGGAACGCCACAACTGCGCCTCCATCTCTTCCGTGCGCGGCGGAAAGAATTCGAATGATACGCTGAGCGACATCAGGCCGCCTCCGCCGTTTTACGTCGCGGAATTGCCGGCGCCACGGCCAGCCAAACCACGACAGTCAAACCCGATGCCCCACGCGGTGGGAACGCGCGCGTCGCCGACAACGACAGACCCGCCGCCTTACACCACTGCGCCACTTCCTTGTCGGCGAACCCGAGGCGCCGGTGTTGATGATCCTCGCGCAGGAACTCAAGCGCATGCGGCGCGAAGTCGACGATCACAACCTTGCCGCCGGGCTTCAGCACACGCGCCGCCTCCGCGACCGCAGCCGACGGATCCTCCAAATAATGCAGCACTTGATGCAGCGTGATCAGGTCGAAACTGCGCTCGCCATACGGCAGCTGAAAGAGATCGCCGCGGCGCACCTGCACATGATTGAGCGCGGCCTTTTCGATCCGCGCTCGCGCCAGCGCCAACATCTCGGCATTCATGTCGACGCCCACGGCACGCGCCGCGCGCGACGACACGAGTTCGAGAATGCGGCCCGTTCCTGTCCCCAAATCCAAATAGGCCGGCACTTGCCCCGACCCGATCAGATCGAGCAACGCACCTTCGACGAGTTCTTCGGGAATATGCAGCGCGCGCAAACGGTCCCATTCGGCTGCGTTGGACGCGAAGTAAGCCTGCGCGTTCTCCTGCCGCTGTTTGCGAACATCTTCGAGCCGCTCGAGATCGCGCTTCAGGGCCGCGTCGTCCCACGGCAGCAGCTCACTCAGCTTCTGGGCGATCGCACGGGCGGGGCCTTCTTCTGCCAGGCGATAGAAAACCCAGCTGCCTTCCTTGATGCGTTCGATGAGCCCGGCCTCGGACATCAATTTCAAATGACGGCTAACGCGAGGTTGGCTCTGACGTAGTATTTGCGTGACCTCCGTCACAGTTAACTCGCCCTTGGTGAAAAGCGCGAGCAAGCGCAACCGCGTGGTTTCCGCGGTCGCTTTGAGGCATCCCAAAATTCCGTCTAAATCCGCCATCTGGCCCTCTGCCAACGCATATAAACATATGTTTATATGATCTGGTAGAGCCAACTTCTAGGTGCGTAAACACTGCCTTTCTCGGCAGGAGGGCAACACCGCCGCCAGATTTAGTTCTCTTACGGGATCGTAACCTTATGCTGCCAACATCATGTACCGTATAAGGAATTGGTCGGATGCTTGCAGGCACACTGGTGGGTGGGTCTCAAGGTGTGTCCAGTTCGTATCGGGTCGGAATTGCGCGAGGCGATGCGCGCGGGGACCAAGGTCGAGCAAGAGTTTGAAAGGGTAGCAGCGCATGAGCGCGGTGCGGAGCATATTGTTGGCTGTTGCGATGGGCGCGGTTGCGATCCCAAGCACACAGGCGTGGGCAGCGGACGATCAAACACCGCCGCCGGCGCAACCTGAATCACAAACGGTCACGACACAGCAAGTTGCTGAAGAAGATACGAACGATCCCTTCGAAGGATCGAACCGTTTCTTCTTCGACGTGAACCAAGTTCTCGACGACATTCTGCTGCGCCCGGTTGCGATCGCTTATCGCGCGGTGGTGCCTGACTTTGCGCGCGACGGCGTTCGCAACTTCATGAACAATTTGAATTCGCCCGTGATCTTCGCCAACGACCTCATGCAAGGCGAAGGCGATCGCGCCGGCACGACACTGCTGCGTTTCGGCGTCAACTCGACGATCGGCATCGGCGGCCTGTTCGATGTGGCCAAAGAAATCGGTCACCCCTATCACGACGAAGACTTCGGTCAGACGTTGGCGGTCTGGGGCGTTGGCGACGGCCCGTACCTCTATTTCCCGCTGATGGGACCGTCGAGCGCGCGCGATTTCACCGGCTTCGTGGTCGATCGCGGCCTTGACCCGCTGACCTACGTGAATTGGGGCGACGACGATCTGGAATACGTTCCGATCGCGCGGACTGTCCTGAATGTGATCGACCTGCGTTCACGCAATATTGAAACGCTGGACGACATCGAGCGCTCGTCGGTTGACTATTACGCTTCGATCCGTAGCCTCTACCGCCAATCGCGAGCGGACTCTATCCGCAACGGGGCGCCGTCGCAGGAGCTCCCGGACTTCGATTCTGGTGGCGGCATCACAGCGCCGTCAACAATTAGCCCAGATTCGAGCTCAAAGTAGAACCCGTCGCGAAGGTCAATTTGTCCGCGCCACGTTGCGCGAGGGTTCGAGGACTATGAGTCTGTTTGTGTTAGCTCGCCGTGCCTTCTTGTCCGCCTGCATCGGCCTCGTGGCCTTGGGGTCGGCAGGTCCCGCACTCGCCGATCGCGACGCCGAAGTGTTCGCGCAAGGCTTGATCGACCGCGGCGTTTCGATCCTGCGCAACACCAGCGATCCGCAGCGCCGGGCAAAATTCCGCGAGTTCATTCTCCAATACGCCGACGCGCGCAAGACGGCGATGTTCACGCTCGGCAACTATCGCCGTGGCGCCAGCGACGCCGACGTTGAAGCGTTCGTTGCGGCCTTCACGGAATTCGCCACAGCGGTCTATGAAGCCAGGCTCGACCAATACAAAGGTCAAACGCTGAAGGTGACGGGCTCAATCGACAACAAGCCCGGCGACATCACCGTGAACATGGTGGTCGTCGATCCCTCAGCCAACGAACCGTTGCGCGTCGCGTTCCGCGTGCTCGGCGTTGGCGGCAGCTACCGGTTCGTCGACATCCAGGTTGTCGGCATTTGGCTTTCGGTCGAACAGCGCGATCAGTTCGCGGGTTATCTGTCGAAGAACAACGGCAGCGTGCCGAAGCTCACGTCACACTTGAATACGCAAGCGCGCCAGATCATGGCGAGCTCCGGGCACTAAGCAACAGCAGCCAAACCACCCGGCTCGCCTTTCG
>JANLXP010000813.1:0-9082 GCA_031365165.1 Alphaproteobacteria bacterium | reverse complement strand
GCCGGCGGCACGCTGTCGGCCATCATTTTTGTGCTGCCCGGGCTCGTGATAATCGGGTGGTGGCGCGATTTTCCGTTTGTGGAGACGGTGCTCGTATGCGCGCTCGGCGGCATTTTGGGCGTCTTGTTTTCGATCCCGCTGCGGCGTGCGCTCGTCGTCAACTCGCCGCTGCCCTATCCTGAGGGCGTTGCGGCGGCGGAGGTGTTGAAGGTCGGCGCGCGCGGCGACGAGGCGCCGCAAGACGTATTGGAGCGCACGCGGGGACCGTTCGTCGTGCTGTTCGGGACTATCGTCGCAGTCATTATGCAGGTCGCGACCTATGTCGGCGTCGCGGCGGCGGGCTTCGAACGCTACTTCCGCGTTGGGTCCGGCGTGAGCGGTTTCAGCACCTCGTTTTCGATGGCGCTGATCGGCGCGGGACATCTCGTCGGGATTTCGGTCGGGGTTGCGATGCTGGTCGGTCTGTTGATCGCATGGGCCGGCGTCATTCCGATTTTCTCCTCCGGGGTTGAAGGCGATATCGCCCAGCTGGCCGGACAGATGCGCGCGGACAAGGCGCGGTTCATTGGCGCGGGCGCGATCGGAATTGCTGCGATTTGGAGTCTGGTTGCACTCGTGGGGCCAGTCTACAACGGGCTTGTCGCGACGTTGCGTGCCGGCGGCGGCGAACGGACGGGCGGCCACGACGATCGGGATTTGAGCGTCGGCTTGATCGGACTTTTGAGCGTCGTCTGTCTCGTCGCCATCGGCTGGCTTCTTTACAGCTTCATCGCGGGCGGCGAGCTTGCCGCGTTCGGCCTGCCGCTCGTCATCGGCGGCGTCGTGTTCACGGTCGTGGTCGGCGCCTTCATTGCGACGGTCGCGGGGTATATGGCGGGCTTGATCGGCGCGTCGAACAGCCCGGTGTCTGGGATCGGCATTCTTTCCATTCTCGCGGCGTCGATGTTGCTCGCTTTCTTTATCCAGCCGCAGGTGTCGCCCGAGGCGACGAACGCGCTGGTCGCGGTTGCGCTCTTTGCGGTTGCGATCGTGTTTTCGATTGCGACGATTTCGAACGACAATCTGCAGGACTTGAAGACCGGCTATCTGGTCGGTGCGTCGCCCTGGAAGCAGCAGGTGGCGTTGATCGTTGGCGTGATCGCGGGATCGCTCGTTATTCCGTTCACGCTGAACATGTTGAACAGTGCCTACGGCTTTCCGGGCGATCCAAACCGGTCGGCCGTGGCGGCGGAACCTCTCGGTGCACCGCAGGCGACTTTGATCTCGACGCTTGCGAAAAGCGTGTTGAGCGCCGACCTGCCTTGGAGCTTGATCGGGTACGGCGTGCTCGTCGGCGTGGTTGTCATCGTGGTCGATGAGGTGCTCAAGCGCGCCAATCTGATGCGGTTGCCGCCGATGGCGGTCGGCATCGGCATCTACTTGCCGATGGACACGACCTCACCCGTGATCTTCGGCGCGATCATCGGTTGGCTCTATGTGCGCGCGGTTGCGAAGTCGAGCCAGTCGGCGATGCTCGAGCGGTTCGGCGTGCTGTTGGCATCAGGCTTGATCGTGGGCGAGAGCTTGCTTGGCATCTTCTACGCCGGTGCGATCGCGAGCACGCAGAACGAGACGCCGCTTGCGCTAGTCAAGGACTTCGCCCCGGCGCCGCTGGTCGGTGTGGTGTTGTTCGTCGGGCTGATTGCGATCAGCTACAGCTGGGTGAGCCGGCAGGCGAAGCCTTAGGCGCGCTTCACGGCCGGCGCCTCGACGTGGTCGTAGTGCTTGCGCATGAAGTACGGATTTACGTACGGCATGTAACGCCGCATCACTTCGGTCGGCAAGAGCTGGATTGCCGTGATGGTGCCGCGGCATGAAGGCGTGGCGCACGCGCACGTCATGCGCCAGGGCAATTCGTCTTCCGTGATCGAATAGTCGAACGTCAACTCTTCGCCGGGTTCGATGTCGCGCAGCGCCACGAACTCGCGCTCGCCGCAGATCGCGAGGTTCGGCTCGCAAGAATGGTTCAGATAGAGGAACGGCGCTTCGGGGTCGAGCCAGCGGTCGCGGCCGAGACCCACCCAATTTTCGAAGCGGTGGCAGTCGATGCTTGTACGGCTTGCGAAATAGCGCAGTTCGCCCCGCATGACGAACGCGGTTTCGTATTGCAGGAGCAAGCGGCGCGTGAACAGACCGCGACCCGTTCGCTTCGTCTCGCCGACGAGCAGATGGTTATCGAGCGGGTTCGTCATGATGCACTTTCGCAGTGGGCAGCACGAGGGCCGCCACGTTTGTGTGAAGGATGAAATTGACGGCTGGATAAATCAGCAAGAGCAAGCCTTCGGGGCCCGACTTGTCCAAGACGGTGACCACGATCAAAAGCAGATAAGCGAGCGACCACATGGCCCAGGGGCCTGGGTGCTCTGTCGAAGGGTCGCGCCGGACGGACATCAGAAGCGGCAAGAACGACGTTAGCGTCGTTGCGTTGACGCCAACCAAGAAGATGACGTTCGCGCCCAGACGATATTCCGCGGCAATGAAACCGGATTGCATCGCGTACCAAACGGCGAGATAGGCGACGGTCAGCGCGACGTCTGCGCGGAATGCCCACCAGTCAAACGGCGTCAGCAGTGTTGCGGCACCGCTTTTGCGCCACGCTGCGACCGCGATGAAGATGCTGGACGTCGCGCAGACCAGCGGAAGAAGAAGTTCGTGCCACGACGCGCCGGCGCGGGATTCGATTAAAAGGATAAGTGCTGTGCCGTAGGCGAACATCAGCCAGCTAGCCGGGTTTGGCCAGGTGCGGCCGCGCACGGCAAGGCGCAGATAATAAACATACGCTGCGCCGTGCACGCAGCCGGCAAAAACAGCGATGGCATCCGACGCGAGCACGCGAGCAGTCCCTTTCGGCAGTATCCCGATGACGGGGACATGGTAACCGGTAGTCATTAATCGGCGCTGAATTCTGCGCCCTTCGTTCGGTTCGCAACGATTTGTCAACCAACGGCTTCAACCACGATTTAAGGCGGCATGTGCCATTGTCAGCCTTGGGAAAGTGGGTTCCGGCCAGGGGCACTACGCCCCTACGGACCGAAAAGAAGAGCAATGACGGGCAAGCTCGGCAAATACACGAAGATCCTTGCGATCCTCGTCATCGCGATCGTGTCGATCGCGGTGGGCCTTCTTGTTACGCTTTTGCAGTCATCGGCTGCGCGGTTGGACGAACAACAGCTTCAAGCCCAAACCGTGATCGTGCGCTCTGTCGTCAAGCGCCAGCTTGCGAAGATCGACACGAACGTCACGGACTACGCGCTTTGGGACGATATGTACGACCGGTTTCAGGGCAAGCAGGATCCGCAATGGGACGTCGAGAATTTGGGCCGCTACGGGGCGATTACGTTTCAGCTGTCGCACGTTCTTGTGTTTGGCGCCGATGGTCGCCTTGCCTACAGCTATAACGCGAAGGCAGATGCCACTGTGCCGGTGACCGAAGCCGACGTGAAACGGCTCGGTGCGCTGGCGGCACCATTGATCGCTGAGGGACGCGCGGGGAAATTTCGCACCGTGACCGGCGTCGTCGAGTTCGCTGGCGAGCCGCAGTTTGTCGGTATGCACGCGATCAGCGTCGCCAGCGTTAAGCGCAAGGCGAAGGGCGAGCGACCCAACTTTGCGCTCGTTTACATGAAGACGATCGATGCTCCGTACCTCGCGAACTCTGCGGAGGACTTCGACCTCGGCGGCCTTGCGGTCACGATGTCGGATTGGATGGTGCCGCTTCAGGGACCGGCGGGAGCGCCAAGTGCATACGGCTTCCGTTGGAATCCTTCGCAAGGCGGTCAGCAGTTCATTGCGGAATCGATCGGCATGTTGCTCGGCGCAGCACCCGTGGTCGCGGCGATGCTGATTGCGCTCGGCTTCGGGTGGGTCGCCGTCGTCAATCACGCACATGATGCCGACGTTCGTGCGGCGCAAGCGCGTGTGGATGCGGCGGAAGAAACCAGCCGCGCCAAGAGTATGTTCATCGCGAATATGAGCCACGAGTTCCGTACGCCTTTGAATGCGGTGAACGGGCTATCGGAGCTCATCAAGAACGATACGCTTGAGCTCGGCATCGCGGACAAGTACCGGGAATACGCTGGCGACATTCTGGCGAGCGGTCAGCATCTGTTGCGGATCGTGAACAACCTGCTGCTGTTCTCCAAGATCGAAGCCCGGCAGCATGAGGCGAGCCTGGAGCCGGTGAGCCTCGCCGAAGAAGTGACGTCGACCTATCGTATGCTGCACGTTCTTGCCGAACAGCGCGGCGTGCAGCTCACCTGTCAGTACATTCCGCCTAGCGTTTTGGTATCGGCCGACCGGCAGGCGCTGGTGCAGATCATCGTCAACGTGGTTGGCAATGCGCTGAAGTTTTCGCCGGCCAACAGCGAAGTCAGCGTGGAGTTCGCGGTGATGCGCGAGTCGGGCACGTGCGACCTGCGCGTCGTCGATCGCGGTTGCGGGATCCCGGAGAAGACGCTGCAACAGTTGGGGCAACCGTTCGTGCAGGCCGAAGGCGCCTATACGCGGCGCGAGCAGGGCACGGGGCTTGGCCTTGCGATTTGCTTGAAGCTGGCGGCGCAGATGGGATCTCGCCTCACCATCGATAGCGTCGAGGGTAAGGGCACGACCGTGTCGTTGCGCCTTCCGCTTGCCGTCGCACCGGAAGCGGTCGAGGGGCTCGTGTCGCGAGCGGTTGCCGCGGCGTAACTTCGGTAATGCCAGGTAGTTGACGCGCCGTTGGCCGATGTGCCCCATGCGGGCTGCAACGGAGGCCAATCCCCATGAAACTCTATGACTCGAAACTCTCGCCCTATGCGAACCGCGTGCGGTTGCAGCTGTACCTGAAGGGTATCGACGCGGAGTTGATCGATGTGCCGACCGGTGGGTCGCACACTGCCGAATACGCGAAGATCAATCCGCTGGAAAAGGTGCCAACGCTGGAGGACGGCGGGTTCTTCTTGCCGGAGTCGGGCGTGATCGGCGAGTACATCGAGGATACGCGGCACTCGCCATCCCTTCGTCCCACCGATGTGAAGGAGCGTGCGCAGATGCGGGTGATGTACAACATCGCCGACCAATACATCCTCAATCCGCTGTTCGAACTGTTCGATCAAGTGAACCCGAAGACGCGTGATGCGAAGATCGTGGACGAGCAACTGACTGAGTTGTCGAAGGGGCTCAAGGGTCTGGAGCATTTCATCGTGCCAGGCAAATACGCGATGGGCGCGCAGGCTTCGCTCGCCGACTGCGCGCTGGTGCCGTCGCTGTTCTTCGCAGCCGGGGTCGGGCCGATGCTGGGGCAGGGCGATCTCTTCGCGTCAACGCCGAAGGTGAAAGCGTATTGGGCGTCGGTGCAAACCGATCCGTCGGTCGCAAAGGTGCTCGGCGAGATGACGGTGGCACTGACGGAATATATGAGCCGTCCGCCGCAGTAGGCAGTTTTGCCTCTCCCTTCCAAATGCGGACGGGAGAGGCTCTTGACTATTTCACCAGGCGTTCGATCCAGGCCGGCAGCGCAAACGCGGCGCGGTGGACGGCGGGCGTGTAGTAGTCGGTTTTGATGCGTGCCGCGGCGAAGGCGGTTTCCAGGCCTTGCCACTTTGCGGGGTCGCCCAAGATCGCGTCGTTCGAGACCCAGGTCAGCGCCATGAAGCCGCCGATGTAGCTGGGCACCACCGCCAGATAGACGCCGCAATAGCGGAACGTGCGCTGCATTTGCTTCAACGTGTCGACCAGTTCTTCTGGCTGGAAGAACGGCACGCCGTTTTGGAACACGGCAAATCCGCCCGGCGCGAGCGCCTTGGCGATGCGCTCATAGAACGTGTCACCGAACAGCACTTCGGCCGGGCCAACTGGGTCCGGACGGTCGGCGATGATGAGGTCGAAGCGGCCGTGGCTCGTCTTGTCGGCGAGGAAGACGAACGCGTCTTCGATTTGGATCTTCAAACGCTCGTCCGCGAAGGCGGCGGCGTTTACGACGCCCAAATGCTGCCGCGACAAATCGACCACCCGCTCGTCAATTTCGACGTTGAAGACGGTTTTGACGCCGCGGTGCTTCAGCGCTTCCTCGGCGATGGCGATGTCGCCGCCGCCGACGATCATGACCTCCTTCACGGCGCCGTGTTCGAGCATCGGCACGTGCGTCAGCATCTCGGAGTAACCGCACTCGTCACGCGTCGTCAGCTGCACGATGTCATCGAGCACGAGAACGCGTCCATTGCGCTTCGAGTCGAAGATCTTGATGTCTTGAAAACGGCTCTTTTCCGACACTATCGGCTTGCCTTCGATCTCGATCGTCTGGGCGAAACCGGGATGGAGTTTCTCCAGAAAAGTATTCGTCATCGGCGTCGGCTCCTGATTGTCGTGAGAGAGGAAGAGAGCGTGGAGAGAAGCGCGCGCGAAGCGTGCTTAAGCGTCGGCGAAAGGCGCGCTCATATAGTGCCGGTGAGTCGCCGGTGCAACGCGACAGCTGTCGCTTGTCGCGCGCTCGTGCATCAGGTGAAGAAAAAATTAGGGACTAGGGGGCAAAAAACCTTGCATGGGGGGCACGCGTCCATATATTTCGCCCCCTTCCGCAATTCGGGTGGAATCACCAAGAGGCGGGCTTTGGCGGCGTGAGTTCCACGCCACTTGGTCACCCTAAAGGTGCAACTGTTCTTCTGTTTCGGAGAGGTGCCACATGGCTCTTCCTGCACGCAAAAGAGCGGCTGTCGAAGTAACGCAGTTCCCCGCGAACCGCGCCAGAACGAAGCCCGTTCCGGCTCCAATTCCACTCGTGGAAGCGGACGAAGACCGTAAAGACTATTTCATCACTCGCAACGGCGTAACGTTTGCGGGCAGTCACCTCATTCTCGACCTGTGGGACGCTCACGATCTTGACGACGCAGAAAAGATCGAAAAGGCCCTCAAGGACGCGGTGACGGCTGCCGGAGCAACGCTCTTGCACATCCACCTGCATAAGTTCGAGCCGAACGGCGGCGTGTCGGGCGTTGCGGTTCTCGCTGATAGCCACATCTCCGTGCACACCTGGCCGGAACAGGGCTTTGCCGCTTTCGACGTATTTATGTGCGGCGCGGCGCAGCCCACGAAGACGATCGCCGTGCTCGAAGCCGCGTTCCGGCCGAAGCGCGTCGTAGTCGGCGAACACAAGCGCGGGATCGTGTAAGCGATCAGCCGTTGGACTGAATAAAAGCCGCCAGGGCACAACCCGGGCGGCTTTTTCTTTGGCGTCTGTCCTGCAATTAAGCATGGGCCACCACGTTTTCGCCGTAAGCGCCGGTTGAGATTTGCTTTGGGTGCCGTACGTTGCGCCTCCGTGTCCCTTAACCCCCAGGGTCCCGCATGAGCCGAGTTCCGCATGGCGGTTGACCGCCTGGATGCCGTCGTCATCGGCGCGAGCGTCGAAGGCTTGGTCGCGGCCGCTGCGCTGGCGACAGCAGGGCGCGCGGTGACGGTCGTCGAGCGGCGCGCGGATGCGACAGCGCTGGGCGAAGGGGCCGATGCCGTGATCAGCGCCGGTGTCGTGCGCGAGCTGGATCTCACATCGCATGGACTTCGGTTTGCGGCGGCGCCGCCGATTGTCGGCGTCAGCGGTGAGCGCGCGCTGATCCTCTGGCCGGAACTGCACGCGGCACAGGCGAGTATCGCCGCGCTCTCGGGGCGGGACGCTGAAGCGCTTCAAGGGTTCTATGTGCGGCTCGCAAGAGCGGCGATGCCGGACGACCAGTCTGCTGGCGCATGGCTCGCCTCTGCGCAGGCCGAGCCCAGCGAGGCGATGCTGTTCCGGCTGACGTCGGTTGCGCGTTTGCTGGACGAGGCGTTCGACAACGAGCTTCTGAAGGGCGTGTTGGCGCAAGGCGCGATCATGGGCACCGGCGCGGCACCGCATTCGCCGGCATCGGGGCAGCTGCTGACGCGTCAGTCTTTGCTGGCGCACGCGGCGCCCGAGGCTGGGCACCGGTTCGTGGCAGGCGGCGAGCGGCGGTTGCGCCAGGCGTTGCTGGCGCTGCTCAAGTTCTACAACAACGCCGATGTCATGTTCGGCGCCGAGGCGAAAGAGATTGCGACGGAGCGCGAGGCGGCGTCGGGCGTGGTGCTCACGGACGGCCAAGTGCTGCGCGCGCCGCTGGTGATCTCGACCTTGGCGCAGGAGCGCGCTGGCGCGATGCTCACTGGCTTGAAGCGCGCGCGCCCGGCGCACCTTCCCCCGAGAGCGTCTGTCGAGCCCGCACAGGTCAAGTTGACGATCGGCGCTCTGCCGAAGCTGCCTGGCGTCGATGCGGCTACGCTGGCTTCTGGGGCGATTGTGAGACTCAACCCTTCGCTCGCGCGGTTGGCGGCGGCGCATGGCGCATTTTGTGGGCTATCGCTACCGGCGCAACCGTGTCTCGACTTGCGGTTCGTGCCGCGCGCGGAGGCGAAGGCGCGCTGGGATCTTCATGTCGCGATGCCTTACGTCCCGGCCACCACGACCGAGGGGCCGTGGAGTGCTGCACGGCGCGATAAGCTGCGCGGTCTGATGGTGCGGTCGATCGACGAGTTGTCCGCGGGCTTCGGTGCGTCGATCGAGGCGGCCGAGATGCGCAATCCGCCGGAAGCCGACAGTCTGCTCGATATCGGCGCCGCGGCGCTGATGGCCTCGCAAGCGGCGCTCGACCAAACGGCGGTGCCGGAGGCACACGGGCCGGCGGCGTTGTCGTTGCTCAAAGGGCTGACCGTCGTGGAGCCGACACTTTACGGCGGCATCGGCGATGCCGGATTGCAGGCGGCGGCGACGGGTTCACTGGTCAGGGCGCGCGCCGATGCGTAGCGCGAGCCAGACGAGCGACGTGATCGTGATCGGCGCGGGCGTCAACGGGCTGATCTGCGCGACGCTGCTCGCGCAAGCGCGGCGCCGCGTCACCGTCGTCGAGGCTGAGGCGCATGCAGGCGGCGCGTGCAAGACGATCGAGTTGGTTGCCGGACATCGCGTGTCCGGCTTGGCGCATCTGATTGGGCCGTTGGATGCGCAGCTGATGAAATCGCTTCGGTTGCACCGGTTTGGGTTGACGCTGTCGGCGAAGAA
>JANLXP010000796.1:0-5073 GCA_031365165.1 Alphaproteobacteria bacterium | reverse complement strand
GACAACGGTGCATAGGGCGCGGGGCTTGCCTTTCGCCTGCTGATCCTTCCTGGCCTGATCGCGCTCTGGCCGTTCATGATCATCCGCTGGATTTCCGGCGGCCAACCGCACGGGTGAACGCATGCGAATTTGGCAGCGCCGGGCGCACCCTTGGGTTTGGCTGATCGTCGCGGCGGCCGTAGCGTTCGTATTGATTGCGCTTGTTGCGGACCAACCCAATCTCCTGAACCTGAGCTAGGCAATGGCCGCAACCTACAAGCCCGTCATTTGGAACCGCCACAAGCGCATCTATGACGTGCTCCTGATCGCGGGCATCGCTACCTATCTCGCGATATTCATCGCGGTGGGCTACGCGACCGGCGACAGCGCGAACACGTCGATGGAAATCCTCACCATCAGCGCGCTCGGTGCCTGCGCATTTTTCATGTTGCATGTCGTGCTCGCCATCGGCCCGCTCGCGCGGCTCTCGCCGAAGTTCCTGCCGCTGCTTTACAACCGCCGCCACTTCGGCGTCGCCTTGTTCCTGGTCGCGGCCGCGCATGCGACGTATGGAACGATCTGGTATCACGGCTACGGCGTCATCAATCCGATCGTCTCGCTGTTCGTCTCGAATCCACGCTACGACGCGATCGGCGCCTTCCCGTTCGAAAGCCTTGGCGTCGCCGCCTTGCTTATCCTCTTCCTCATGGCCGCGACCAGCCACGATTTCTGGCTGAACAATCTCTCGCCCACTGTCTGGAAGACGCTGCACATGCTGGTCTATGTGGCCTACGGCTCAGTCGTGCTGCACGTTCTACTCGGCGCCGCCAACGGCCACGGCGGCAGCCCGCTCTACGTCTGGTTCGTCGCAATCGGGTTCACGATCATCACCGGCCTCCATTTCACCGCAGCCATCGTGCAAGGCGGGCGCGACGCTGCCACGCGACGAAACACGGAGAACGATTGGATCGACGCCGGCCTCGCGGCCGACATCCCGGAGAAGCGCGCGCGCCGCATCACGACATCGACGGGCCACCAAATCGCGATCTTCCGCTATGACGGAAAGGTCTCCGCCGTCTCGAACGTTTGCGCCCATCAAATGGGTCCACTCGCCGAAGGCTGTATCATCGACGGGCTCGTCACCTGCCCATGGCACGGCTGGCAATACGACCCTACGACCGGCCGCTCACCGGCGCCCTACACCGAAAAGGTCGAAACGTTTGCCGTGCGCGTGAAAGACGGCCGCGTCTTCGTCGCCCCCAAACCCAATCCGAAAGGCACGGCCGCCACTCCGGCCGCGATCGGATAAGCGATGGCGGATAAGAACGACACATTCTACGTCGGCTACCTACCACTCCCGGGCGGGCTCAGAGGCACGATCATTGCGCTCTTGATGGTCCTCTTCGCGCTTGTCGTTTTCGACGCCTGGCTCGTTGCGACGTTGCAACCGCAAGCCGGGGATGGCCGCTGGGCCGAAACGCCGACCGAATTCGTCGGCACGCTCGTGCGCGATCCTTATCCGATGCTGCGCGTAAACAAGGACGGCAAGACCAAAACCTACATCGTCATCTCTGATGAAAAACGCGGCGCCGAAGCCGTCCTCGAAAAATTCGCGAACGGCGCCTCGGTCAAGCTCGATGGCTACGAGATCGAACGCGCAGCCGTCGGCATGATCCAACTCGCCGCCACGGATATGTCGGCGAGCGACGCCGCCCCCGTTGCAGACCCACCGCGTGAACTGCACGGCCGTGTCACGGTCGAAGGTGAGATCGTCGATTCAAAATGCTGGCTTGGCGTCATGCGTCCGGGCGACGGCCACATCCATAAGGCCTGCGCTAGTCTGTGCATCCGCGGCGGCATCCCACCGATGCTGGTGACGCGCGACGAAGGTGTCCCGTCCGTGATGTTGCTCACACTGTTCGACGGCCGCGCAATCCCGCCGGACCGGATCCTGGAATTCGTCGCCGACCCCGTGCGCCTTTCAGGCATCGTCGAAAAGCGCGGCGATTTGACAGTATTCAAAGCCGACCTTGCCTCTTTGGAACGCACCCATTGACGCTGCGCGCCGCGCCCGAAATCATGGGGCCATGAACCGTATCGCGTTAATCATTTTGGCCTGCCTCGCCCTTGCCGCTTGCGGCGAGTCCACGCCCAAGCAATCGGCCGGCGCCTCAAAGCCCGTTCGCATGGCATGCCGCACGCCCGATGAGGCCGGCATGAAAGCGCAAGACATCACGCGCAAACTCGCCGAAGCCCGCAAGCAAGGCACAATCAGCCAAGATGAGTATGTCGGCTACAACAACACGATGAGCGACGGCTTCCGCAATTGGGCCGAACGCCAGGATTTGCGCGCCTACTGCGCAACGCTTCAAACGATCGTCACGGACGCAGGCCTGAAGTAACAAGTTTAACGTCAGGTTGCGGAGTGCAGACCCGGGCGCGCGTAACCATTGTTGTTCCACGAATAGAGGAACCAACCCATGTCATTCCGCATCACGGGCCTTGAGGCCCAACCGTTCGCGCACCTCTTCGGCGCGAACGACGAAACGCTCGCCCGCCATAACGCCAAGCGCTATGTCGCTGACGACAAGCCGGGCTTCCCGTGCCGCGTCACGCTGGAAGACGCCGAGCCCGGTGAAACTTTGCTCCTCGTCCCTTACGCACATCAAACGTCTGAAACCGCCTACGCCTCAAAAGGCCCGATCTTCATCCGAGAGCGTCACGTACCCGCCGCCGAAATCGTCGATGCAATCCCCGCCCAGCTGCAGATGCGCCTGATCTCGCTGCGGGCGTACGATGACAAAGGCATGATGCGCGACGCGGACGTCGTAGACGGCAAGGCACTGAAGCCGTTGATCGAACGCCTTCTCGCGAACGAAGAGGTTGCCTACCTCCACGCCCACTTCGCACGCCGCGGGTGTTTCGCCGCGCGAATTGACCGCGCTTAAATCAAGTCGCGTCGTGAAGGATAATGCCGAGCGTCATGCGTGCCCCGCGCCGCACGGTGCTCACGCCGTGGCGCATCGCAACCCGTGAAAACCCTTTGGCCGACTTCACGGGCCGGTGGTTGACGGCAAAGATCACCATATCCCCTTGGGCCAGCGGCACCACTTCTGCGCGCGTTTGCCGTCGCGGCGCGGTCTCGGTGAGCAGAAATTCGCCGCCCGCAAAGTCCCGCTCCGGTGCACTCAGCAGCACCGCCGCCTGCAACGGAAACTGTTCCCCGCCGTACAAATCCTGATGCAGCCGGTTGTAATCGCCCTGCCCGTACTTCAAGAGCAGCGGCGTCGGCCGCGTCTGACCTTGGCTGTGACAGTGTTCGAGATAGGCATCGAGCGTCGCCGGATAGCGCATCGTCGCTCCCAACGCCTCAGCCCACCCATTAGCGACCGGCGCGAGGTGACCATAGATCGTACGCCGAAGCTCGTTGATCAAGGCCGGCAGCGGATAGCCGAAGTACTGATACTCACCCTCACCGAAACCGTGCCGCGCCATCACCACCCGGCTGCGAAAGAGGTCCGCTCGTTCGTAGAGCCCGCGAATCTCCTCACACGCGGACACATCGAACACGCCGGCCACGACGGCGTGACCCTGCCGGCGCAGCTGTTCGCAGACGGCAGCCCAATCGGCAGCTTGAAGCCGCGCAACCGCACCGTTCGCCGTCGAGGGTGCCTTGCGAAGAACGGCGCTCATTCCGCCGCTTCCTTCGCAAGCAACACCTTCTTGCGCCTTACGCCGAACGCATAACCGCCAACGCCGCCGTCACTCGCGACGACACGGTGACAGGGAATGGCGACCGCAATTTTGTTCGCCCCGCAAGCCTGAGCGACGGCCCGCTGCGCCGTCGGTTCGCCGATAGCGCGCGCGATTGCGCTGTAACTCCGCGTCTCGCCGGCCGGAATCTTGCGAAGCGCCTGCCACACCCGCTCCTGAAACACCGTTCCACGAATATCCAGCGGCAGGTCGAGCGCGCCCGCAGGCTCTTCAACCAAAGCGACAACGCGCGCGATCGCCGTCGACAACGCGCCGTCCGCATCGACAAGAAGCGCCTTCGGAAACCGCGCCTGCACCGCCTCGCGCGCGGCCTTCGCACTGTCGCCAAACGCGAGCGCGCACAAACCCCGTTCGCTCATCGCAATGCCCACAAACCCCAGCGAACACCGCGCAACCGCGGCCTTGAGCGTGAGCGCCACCCCACCCGACTTCACGTCGCGCGGCTTTGCTCCCAATCGCCGTCCGGCCTCATAAGCCCG
The DNA here is from genome assembly GCA_031365165.1 of Alphaproteobacteria bacterium. GTDB lineage: Bacteria > Pseudomonadota > Alphaproteobacteria > Micropepsales > Micropepsaceae > SZUA-430. The sequence continues at coordinate 841 of JANLXP010000796.1, read as the reverse complement.
GCTCGAGGCGTTGAACCCGGCGTCATAGAGGGCGGCCGTCACTGTCTCGCCACCCTTGAGTCGATCGCGAAACTTCTCCACCCGCTTTGCCAGCGCGTATTGCTTCGGCGACAAACCCGTCGCTTGCTTGAACAGCTTGTGAAACCGTCCCTCGCTGAAGCCGGCCGCCTTAGAGAGCGCGGCCACGCTCGGAACCTGCTCATCCCGCTCAAGTTTGCGGCAAGCCTCGGTGATCATCTTCGCGATCCGTGCGCCCTGCGCTGGCTCGTCCGGCTTGCAGCGCAGGCACGCGCGATAGCCCGCGCTTCGGGCTTCACCGATCGTGTCGAAGAACTCGACGTTCTCCCGCTTCGGCGGCCGCGCCGGACACCCCGGCCGGCAATAAATGCCCGTCGTCTTCACGGCGATGATGAAGAGCCCTTCGGCACCCGCATCGCGCGTCTCGAAAGCGCGATAGCGCGCCGCGTCGGAGGCGTAGGTCTTTGTTCCGGTCATTTGCAACATCTGATGCGTCCTCATTGATGAACGCAAGATGGCGAATCCCGAGGCGCCTCACACCCCGCTTTCTGACGTCAAATCAGGGCCGATAAGCCGTCGCGCGCATACCCGGTGCCCGCAAGGGCGCCGCCAAATTGGCGAAATCGCACAAGATCTTACGCGTATCGCGTGGATCGATGATCTCCTCGATCCCGAACTTCTCGGCGGTGCGAAAAGGCGACCGCACGCGGTTGAGTTTCTCGTCGATCTCCGCGCGCAACTTCACGGGATCTTCCGACGCTTCTAGATCGCGCCGGTAAGCCGCTTCGATTCCGCCTTCCAGCGGAAGCGAGCCCCAATCGCC
>JANLXP010000793.1:0-3114 GCA_031365165.1 Alphaproteobacteria bacterium | reverse complement strand
TCCTCGTAGCGCGAGATCATCATCGACGCGAAGGGGTTGTACGCAGCCGTCATGAAGATGCCGATGAGGAGCGCCGAGATCAGGGCTGGGGCGAGGAATAGCCACGCCGAAACGCCGGCCGCGCGCGCCACGACCAGTTCTTGATTTCGGGTCAGCCGCGCGAATGACCAGATCGCGCCGAACAACACCGCGAAGGGCATCATCTTCTCGGTCAAGGTCGGCAGCTTCAGCAACGCCATGCGCACGATCGTCGTCAGCGGCACGCTTTCCCGTCCGGCGGTGCGGTTCAAAAGTTCGACGATGTCGATGACGAAGGCGAGCGTCATGCAGATGCCGAACACCAAAGCCACGCTCATCACGAATTGCTTCGCGAAGTACTTCGACATCGTCCAGCCGAAATTCATTGTGCGGGCTCCGCGATGGGCTCGGCCATTTTGCCTTTGCGAAGACGCTCAAAGCGCGGATGAGCCAGAATGATGAGCAGGACCGCGATCCAAAGCAGCGGCCACAGATACATGGTAATCGCCATATCCGGGTTCGACGCGGTCCATTGCTGAAACGCAAACCCGGGCAGGCGTGCGGCAAACATCGCCAAGAACGCAAGCGCGATCCGGCCCGCATAGCCGCGCCGATTGAAGTTGCCGCCGACGAGCGCCACGACCGCGATGAGCGCGAACACGATGCTGTAGAGTGGCACGCTCAGCCGACTGTGCGCTTCGGAGAAGAACTTCTTGCGTTGCTTGTCGACGACGGCGGCTTCGGGATTGAGAAGCTCGCCCAGATAGCGCTCGCTGGCTTCAACGAAGCGTCCGTCTTGCGCCTTATCGAACTGGCTGAGGTCGAACGTGTACCTTTCGAAGTTCAAAATCTTCAGCCGGCCTTCGCCGCCTTCGAGCCACTGCACGTTGCCCTGGTTCATAATTAGACGCGGGCCCGTCGGCGTGTTGGCAAGCAACCCGCTCTGCGCCATGTAGGTCGCGATCCCCTTCGGGTTGCGTGCGTCATGCACCAGGATGCCGCGAATATCGCCGCCGGGGTTGTTCTCACTGACGTAAACGGTCAGCCCCTTGATCGGGTTCGTGAACGACCCTTCGCGCACAAACGTGTTCACGAGATCGGCACGAATTTCGTACACGCGATTTTTCATCTCGCGCATGCCGGCAGGCATGACGACCAGGCTGAAGAGATAACCGGTGGCGGTGACGGCGAGCGCAATCAAAATGATCGGCCACACCACGACCCAGCGGCTAAAGCCCGCAGCCCACATCACGACCAGTTCGCTTTCCGTGTAGAGCCGGTTCAGCGCGTAGAGTACCGCAAAGAACATCGCGAACGGCAGGATCAGCGGCATCAGCTGCGGCAGGCCGAGCACCGTCAGGTAGATGAAGGTACCCACCGACTGGCTCTGATTGATCACGATGTCCAGCATGCGCAACGACTGCGACAGCCAGATCACGCCGGTCAGCACGAACGTGAAGAACAAAAGCGGCCCGGTGACCTGCCGGAACATGTAATTCTGAATTCCGGACATAGCGGCTTGCCTGCACCTGGTCAGGCGGGTGATGCCCGCCGCTTCACAATGATCGCCCGGCCCGGTACAACGCCGCGCCTGTCGGTTCTACCAGCACACCGAAAATTCGTCGGAATCAAAGAGGTGCGGGGAGGCCCAAGCTGGTATCTGAGCCACCTTAGCCGCGCAACGTTCTAGCGCCAGTTCCTGTTCCCGTTAAGAGATAACCACCCATGCAAATCAACTTTGTGAAGTCCGAAATCCCGGATGAAGGGACGCTCGTCGTCGGCACCACGGAAACCGAAGTGCCTACGGGCCTCTTGACCGACCTGGACAAGCAGTCAAAAGGCGCGATCGCGCGCGCGATGAAGGCGGCCCGTTTCACCGGCGCCAGAGGGCAGGTGGTTGAGCTGTTGGCGCCGGCAGGCGTCGAGGTCGATCGCCTCCTGATCGTGGGCCTGGGCAAAGCCGACAAGTTCGACGGCGCCGCCGCCGAGAGCTTGGGCTCGGCCGCCGTCGCCCGGCTGCTGACGAGCGGCGAGAAGACCGCGACACTTTTGTTGAACACCAAGGCAGACGCCGAACACGCAGCCCGCGTCGCGCAAGGTGCGATGCTGCGCAGCTACCGCTTCGATCAGTACCGCACCACGCAAAAGAAAACCGACAAGCCATCGCTCGCCAAGGTCAACATCGGCGCCGCCGATCCCGGTGACGCAAAGAAAGCCTGGCGCGCGGGCGAAGCCGTCACGAACGCGATCTTCTATGCGCGCGATCTCGTGACCGAGCCGCCGAACGTTCTTTACCCCGAAGAGTTCGCCAAGCGCGTTCGCAAGCTCGAGGACATGGGTCTCGAAGTCGAAGTACTGGGCGTGAAGGAAATGACGAAGCTCGGCATGGGCTCGCTCGTCGGCGTGGGCCTCGGCTCCGACCGTGAGTCGCAGCTGCTCATCATGCAGTGGAAGGGCGCGAAGGATAAAAACGCGCAGCCCATCGCCTTCGTCGGCAAAGGTGTCACGTTCGACACCGGCGGCATCTCGATCAAACCCGCAGCCGGCATGGACGCGATGAAGTACGACATGGGCGGTGCCGCCGCCGTCACCGGCCTGATGCACGCGCTCGCCGGCCGCAAGGCGAAGGCGAATGTGGTCGGCATCTGCGGCCTCGTCGAAAACATGCCGGATGGCAAAGCGCAGCGTCCGGGCGACGTCGTCAAATCGATGTCCGGCCAGACCATCGAAGTGCTGAACACCGACGCCGAAGGCCGCCTCGTGCTCGCCGACGCGCTTTGGTATTGCCAAAACCGCTTCAAGCCGAAGTTTATGGTCGATCTCGCGACCCTGACCGGCGCGATCCGTGTGTCGTTGGGCTTGGAGATCGCGGGCTTGTTCTCGAACAACGACGAACTCGCCGCACGCCTCGCCGCCGCCGGCAAGGCCGAGGGTGAAGACCTCTGGCGCATGCCGATGGGCGACCGCTTCGACAAGATGATCGACAGCCCCATCGCCGACATGAAGAACATCGGCGGCGCCTTCGGCGGCTCGATCACCGCGGCCCAGTTCATCCAGCGCTTCGTCAACAAAGTGCCGTGGGCGCATCTCGACATC
>JANLXP010000684.1:0-1333 GCA_031365165.1 Alphaproteobacteria bacterium | reverse complement strand
CGCACAGCAACATCGCACTTTTCGCGCGTGAGACGCCGCAGGCCTTCGCCTTCGGCGCCCAGCACCAGCACGACATCGCGGCTGAGGTCGACATCCTCGATCGGCTCGGCAGCTTCGTCCGCCAACGCGACCCGCAAGAATCCAAGCTCGCCGAGTTCGTCGAGCGCCCGCGCGATATTGACGACGCGCACGACCGGCACAAGTTCAAGCGCACCGCTCGCTGCCTTCGCAAGAACGCCACCCTCTGGCGGAGAATTGCGATCTTGCACAATGACGCCGCAAACGCCGAACGCAGCCGCGGAACGTAAGATCGCGCCCAAATTGTGCGGGTCCGTCACTTGATCGAGCAGGACGAGCTGCCTGGGCTTGGCAATCCCCTCGACAGCGTCATGAATGTCGGCCTCCGCCAGGGGAGCCGTCAGCAAGGCGACACCCTGGTGCACCGCGTCGCGCGGGAGCGCCCGGTCGATGGCATTGTGATCGGCCGTCTCGACCAGCACCTTGGATTTGGCGGCGAGCGCTCTAAGTTCAGGCTCAGCGGAGCCGGAAATCAGCAGTTTCCGGCTCTTCCGCGCGGGGTTGGCGAGTGCCGCGCGGACCGCATGGAGGCCCCAAAGCCAAATTCCACCGCTGTCGGTGCGTTGTTCGGGTCCGCGTCCTCGGCTCCGCCTGGTCATTGTGCCGCTACACCGGAAGGGGGAAGAAAGCCATTAACCAGTTGACAAATCAGGGGCAAATTCGGGATAAGCCCCCCTCCCGTGCCCAGACGGTTGTGGGCGCGTGCGGGCGCCATCCCAAAAGATAGGACGAAATTCATAACCGGCTGGAGCAAACACGCACACGGCACGAGCCGACGCATGTCCATTTTGGGGGAGTGTCCCGAGTGGCAAAGGGGGCGGACTGTAAATCCGCTGGCTGACGCCTTCGTAGGTTCGAGTCCTACCTCCCCCACCAACCTTCGCTCGCAAAGCGTGCGAAGGTTGCCGCGCCGAAGCCCGAAGGGCGAAGGCGGGCGAGAGGTCCGCGAGCTACTGCTTGGCAAGCCAGCCGAGATGATCGCGGAACGGACATGAATTGGCGCTGCTGCCGCAGCAACAGGGTGACATGACGAGAATGGAGATAGGCGGGTGTAGCTCAATGGTAGAGCAGAAGCCTTCCAAGCTTACGACGAGGGTTCGATTCCCTTCACCCGCTCCATGACCACAAAACTACCGTGACTGACAAGGACAAGAGTTCAAGGAACTAAGAAATGGGCAAAGCAAAGTTCGAACGCAACAAGCCGCACTGCAACATTGGTACGATCGGGCACGTCGACCTCGGGAAGACGTCGTTG
>JANLXP010000735.1:0-1183 GCA_031365165.1 Alphaproteobacteria bacterium | reverse complement strand
TTACAGCCGCAACGGACCGCCGCCCATGTCGCACGCCGAACGCTACGCCTGGCTCTCGCTCGTAGCCTGGATCGCAATTCTCTTCTTCCTGTTCGTGCGCTTCACCGCGGGGATCGATTTCCTCGGCCAATCCTTTGGCCTCACGATCGTGGAGCAATCAGCGGGCAAGCTGCTCTGGACCTACATCACGCTGGCCGTGCTCGCGATCATCGCGGAAAGCGTGATCGCCGCCGTCTTGGCGGCGAGGGCAGGGCAGGGCGCCGTCGAACGCGACGAGCGCGACACAGCCATCGAAGCGCGCGCAAACCTCGCGTCCTATTGGTTCATGGCCGCCGCTCTGAACGTCATCGTCCTGCACGTACTTCTGAACGCGGCCTACGGCGGCCACAGTCTGCCGCAACTGAACTTGACCAGCCTCACCGGCGTCGCGTTCGCGCTTCTCTTCGTGCTCGCCGCCGCCGAAATCGTGAAGCGCATCGCGGTCATCTGGAACTACCGCACCTCATGAGCCCGAAGCGCAGGCGCGTCCGCAATCGCATCTACGAACTGCGCACCGCACGCGGCATCAGCCAAGGGGCGCTCGCCGGCGAGGTTGGCGCCACGCGCCAAACCATCAACGCCATCGAACAGGAAAAATACGCCCCCTCGCTCGAACTCGCCTTCCGCATTGCAGAGGCGTTCGGCGTTGCGTTTGAGAAGGTGTGGGAATTCGAAAGCTGACTTAAGAACCCCGGTGCGGTTCTTGGAATACGGTCAGCAAGCCGCGCGTCACGGCCCCGGGGAAGATGCTTTCGTGCGTTTCGCCCGGGAACACGTTGAACGTCACCTCAAGCCCGGCGTTGCGCTGCTCTTTCAACGTCTTCGTGAAATACGTCAACTGCTGCACCATTGGCGCGCCGGTCGCGGTCTGCGTTTCCAATGAACCGATGCCGAAAAACGTCCGCGCGCGGATCGCTTTCCGCGAGGCCAATTGATTTTCCACCTTCAAGATCGCCGCATTGTCGAACCAAAGCGACGGGCTGATGATGACATACCGGCCGAACATCTCTGGCTGCGTCAGCAAAACATAGGTGCCGAACAAGCCGCCGTACGAGTGGCCAATGAACGTGCGGTCGTTGGACGCCGGAAAGTTCGCGGCGACGAAGGGGATAACCTCGTCCGCGATGAACGAACGGAAAGCGTC
>JANLXP010000728.1:0-1167 GCA_031365165.1 Alphaproteobacteria bacterium | reverse complement strand
ACAACGATTTGAGCACGGCAAGCAACGCCGAGATCAAAGAATGGTCGGTTATGGCGAACGTACTCTACGACATCTCCTTGACCGAACGGCTGGGCTTGACGCTTGGCGTGGGCGTCGGTGGCGACCATTTCAATTTCGATGCACCGGCTGTCGCTTTCGATGAAGGCGATTGGAGCCTTGCGTATCAAGGGATCGCGGGTCTGTCCTATATGCTCACCGATCGCCTCGATCTGTTTGCGAACTACCGTTATCTGCGCGTCAACGAGCCGGATCTCTCTGGACCGGGCACGGGTGCCGGACCGACGACGGGCACGTACAACTTCGCGTTCGACGATATCGCGAAGCACGCGGCGACGCTGGGTCTGCGCTATCACTTCGGGCAGCCGGAGCCCGCACCGATGGTGTCACCGCCACCGCCGCCGCCGCCGCCGATGGAGCCTGCCGCTCCGCCGCGCGAGTTCATCGTCTTCTTCGGCCATAACAAGTCGAACCTGACGGCAGAAGCGCAAGAAGTGATCCGTCAAGCCGCGGCTGCCGCCAAGCAGTTCGGCGCGGCCACGCTTACCGTCATCGGCCACGCCGACCGTTCGGGTTCGCCGAAGTACAATCAGGGCCTGTCGCAACGCCGTGCGAATACGGTGAAGAGCGCGCTGGTCACCGAAGGCATCCCGGGTGGTTCGATCTCGACGTCCGCGAAGGGCGAGAGCGAGCCTCTGGTACCGACCGCCGACGGCGTGCGCGAGCCACAGAACAGGCGCGTTCACATCAATATGTAAGTCGTCCCGGATAGTAGGGGATAGTACTGAAGGGCGGAGGCGTTACCTCCGCCCTTTTCTTTTGCGCTTACTTCGGTCCGTAGACCCATTGCGCAAATAACGCGGAGAGATCTCGCTTCGATGCGCGCTCCAGCGCGCGCTGCAAGTCTTGCGCGCGGACAGTCTTGTCCCAATTGGTGCGCGTATAGATCTTGATGCCGCGCCAGAACGCTTCTTCGCCCAGTTCACGGCGAAGTGTGTCGAAGAAGATGACGGCCTTCGCGTAGGCCATTGCGCGTTTCAGTTTCAGCGAAGGGTATTTTCCCTGCCAGCTCAGCGGTACGTCGAAGCCTTCGGTCTTTGCCGCGCCCCACCGGTTGCTCGCGAGTTCGAGTTCGCGCTCATAGTCGGC
>JANLXP010000680.1:0-1254 GCA_031365165.1 Alphaproteobacteria bacterium | reverse complement strand
CGAAGTCGTCGAACGCGCGCTGACGATGTTCGCGCAGCGCCGATTGGTGCCACGCCGGGCCGAACTCGCCGCCGCCGCGGATGTTCGCGATCACGTAAGCGCCGCCGTGCTCAAGCCAGAGCTTGCCCATCTCGGGCAGATAGACCGGCGGCTTTGAGACGAGGAAGCCGCCGTAGCCGTAAAGCAGCGTCGCGGTCGAACCGTCGGCCTTCATCTTTTTTGGACGCACGAGGAAGTATGGGATCTTCGTGCCGTCGCGCGAGGTCGCCCAGTCTTGTTCGACGACATGCGTCGCGGCGTCGAAGCGTGCAGGCAATGCGCGGATGGCGCCGACCTTTTGCGACGCGGCGTCGGCCCACCAGAGCTTCGTCGGTTCGAGGAAGCTTTCCGACGTCAGGAACAACAGTGAGCCGGACTTCTGGCTCGCGCGCACGATGAGCTGTGATTCCTTGGGCAGGTTCAATCGCTTGCCGTGCCAACCGCTGGCGTCGCGCGCATAGACTTCGATGGCGCCCTTGACGTTGTCGAGTAGCTGAACAACCACGTGGTTGCGGGTGATGTAGACCCCGTCGATCGTTTGGCTGGCGCTCGGCTGCATGATCAGCACGGGTTCGCGAGCAATGTCGGCCAGGTCGAGGGCGATCAGGGCGCCGGTTTCGAATTTGCCGAACTTTTCTTGCAGCGAAAATACGATTTGTCCGTCGACCAGCCCGCGCACCGTCGAATGTTGCGGCACGTTGAGTTGGCGTTTCTGAGCGCCGTCGAGCAGGTAGAATTCCGCCTCGAAAAAGCCCACGCGGCGTTCGGCGATGATGGCTGCGACTTTACCGTCTGCGTCGCGCAGAACGCGGGCGGCCACGAGCGTGTCTTTGCGTTCGCCGCGGAAGACTTCTTTCGCCTGGCCCCAAGCTTGGCCGCGCTTCAGTTCTTTGATCGTGAAGGCGTAGCCGGATTCCGTCGTGTCGGCGTCGGAGGTTGGGCGGGCGACGAGCAGCGTGTCGCGGTCGACCCATTCGAGGTTCTGCTTGGCTCGATCGAGGTGGAAGCCGTCCTTCACGAACGTCTTCGTCGTCGCGTCGAATTCGCGGATCTCGACCGCGTCGCCGCCACCGTCGGAGAGGCTAAGGAGGCAGAAGCGGTCGGCGGGCGCAAGGCAGTCGGCGCCCTTCCAGAACCAATTCTTGCCGCAACATTCGACGGTGCGCGGGCTGGTCGACGGACAAATCGTATTTTCGCTGCAAGAAAAGTTCGGCA
>JANLXP010000673.1:0-1373 GCA_031365165.1 Alphaproteobacteria bacterium | reverse complement strand
GAAGTAGCCGAAGAACGTCGAGAACAAGAGCGGCAACATACAACCGATAGCGGCGCGCCAGTCGAAGTACGTGATGTAGGTCAAGAACAGCACCATCGCGTAGACGATCAGCGTCGAGGGCTGTTCGTACAACTCGATCGTCTCGTTCACCGCCGCGGTTACGCCCGAGTTGCCTGAGGCGAGGCGGATCGTGAAGGAGTCAGGTACGCCGTCGAGCACGAACAGCGTCGCGTTCTTGAACTCGGGCTTTGCGATCAGCGAGGCCAGATCGACCTTCGCCTTGCCGTCAGGCCCTGGCTTCACTTCGATGGTTCCCTCCGCACCTGCGACGGGTTTGCCAACGAGGCCCAGGTATTCGATCTTGTCTGGCGGAGGCTCATAGCCTTTTACGTTGAGGACTTGCGTCTGGTCCTTGAGTTGATCAGGCGAGCTGTAGACCAAGCCTGCGGCTTGCTCGCGGGTAAGCGTCCAGCTCGATGTGGGCTTCGACGGTTCGCGACGCGGCTTGCCGTCAGCCAAGAATTCCGGCGGCATGACGCGGTCGCCGTTGTTGCGGCCGGCGGAGAGGATCGGTGGGAAGCCGCGTTCCTTCATCCATTCTTTGACCGCGTCCACGACGTGATGGATCGTCGTCGCCTTGCCGTCGACCAAGAAGACCTGCAACGGCAGCAACGTGCAATCGACGTCAATCAACCCGGACGAAGACGGAATTGGGCCAACAGCCTGAACTAGCGCGTATTGGTTGCGCGGCAACGCCTTCCACTTCAGGTTACCTTCGTTCCAGCCGGCCGCGATTTGTTTTGCGGTGAACGGCGTGCTTTGGACTTCGCGAACGCCGTCGACGTTGCGCATGTACCAGCTGAACTCGTTTAGATAATTCATCGATGCGTAGTTCACGCATGCCTGCGGCGGCGTTTCGACGACGATCGTAAATAGGTCGAGGCCGACGGAGAATTTCTTCGAGATCGTTTGCGCATCGACGTTGTAGCGCGAGTCGGGCCGCAGCTCGGGCGAACCGGCGTGCAGATCGCCGACGTGACGGTCTTTGCTGGCCCAGATCGCGCCTGCAAACAGTGCGAGGAAGACGAACGTCAGCGGGAACGCGACGGCGGGTGTACCGAAGACGCCGAGCAGCTTCATGAAGCCCAAGCGCGATGCGCGCGCACGCGAAATGCGCTCGCGATAGCCGTCATCGTAGGTGAAGTACGACGAGATCACGGGCAGCATGATCAGGTTCGAGATAAGCTTCAGGCCGGTACCGATCGAGGCGGTGACCGCGAGTTCCTGAATTTGCGGGATCGGCACGATGTAGAGTGCAGCGAAGCCTACGACTGCGGTGATCAACGACAAGGAGCCCGGGATCAGCAGGCCGC
>JANLXP010000671.1:0-6090 GCA_031365165.1 Alphaproteobacteria bacterium | reverse complement strand
ACATGTTGTGCCGACGGTGTTTCGGTCGGCGTCGTCAGGATTGACCTGGTAGTCGCATACGATCAGGGCGTGCAGGAGCACACAACGAAAAAGGGGAGGGCTTTCGGCCCTCCCCTTCAGCAACCAGTACTTGGTTGGTTTGTTTACTGTAAATCTACCGTTGCACGGCGGTTTTGTGGCTCTTTTACGCCGTCGGCGGTCTGAACCATGAGCTCGCCTTCACCCTTGCCGCTGGTGGAGATGGCGCCATCCGCGATGCCCTTGCCGACCAGGTTCGATTTGGCGGCATTCGAACGGCATTCCGAGAGGCGTTGGTTGTACGCGGGCGAGCCGGAGGTGTCGGTGTGGCCGACAACTTCGACCTTCGCGGTTCCTTCCGATTTCGCCGTATCAGCCGCTTCGCTCAACACTTTGTCGGCTTCCGCGGTGATATCGCATTTGTCGAAGCCGAAGAAGACGATGAACTGCTTCGCTTTTGCCGGCGGCGGCGGTGGCGGCGGGGGAGGCGGCGGTGGTGGAGGCGGCGGCGGAGCGACATCGTCATAACCCCAGCGGAAGCCGAGTGTGACAGTGTGCTTCGTCATATCCATCGTGTCGGTTTCGCCGCCGAAATTCGTGAGCTGCGGTTCGTCCGCCCACAAATAACGGTAGTTCAACATGACGTCCCAGTGCGGGCCGACGCGGTAGCTCAAGCCCAAGATGCCTTGCGCAGCGAAGACGGCGTCAGAGCTTTCTGTGCGTACGCCGGGCGAGATGATGTCGCTGTAGCGCGCGTCATCGACGCCGACGCCAACGCCGAAGTCGATCGACCAACGTTGACCAACGGGCTGATTGTAGAGCGCGTTGAGCATGCCGGTCCATTCTGTGAGATCGCCTTCGATCAACGGACCGCGCTCGCCACCGAACGTAATCTGGTGCACGTCGTTATTGCGATAGCCGGCCTCGAGTTCCATCCGCCAGTTGCCGTTGAAGGCGAAACCGACGGTGCCGAGTGCGCCCCAACGATTTTCGAATTGGATGTCCTGATAAAACCAATTCGGCATTTCGGTGTCGTTGACGTGGACCCAACCTGCTTCGAGGCCCATGTACCAACCGTGCCGCTCATTCGCTGCGGCACTCGCCGCTAAGCTCAGGCTCAATGCTGTCCCCAGCAAAAGCATTTTTCTATGCATAGTGTTGTCTCCTGAGTTTCCCAGCTCAAACGAATCCAAACGATTCGTGAATCAGTTCAGTGCTAGAGGGTACAAAACCGGCGCGGGGCAAACGCGAAAAAGGCCGCTTGGTAGCTTGCTTTGCGTGCGTTCTTGCATTCACGTGGCGCTGTCGCCACAGTTCGCGATTAGCGAACGTTGCGGATTGTAATTGGGTTTTTCGAATGCTGCGATCGATCTTCGGTTGGACGAAACGCGAGTCGCAACCTGCGTTGCGTGCGGCGGTTCCCGCAGATCATTTCGTCGTCGCTGTCGGCGATTTGCACGGACGCTTGGATCTACTGGAAGTGCTCTGGCGCAAGATCGATGCGGCGTCGCGCCTATCAGCTGCGCGACAGCGAACGCTGATCTTCATTGGCGATTATGTCGATCGCGGGTTGCAGTCGGCGCAGTTGGTCGAACGTTTGTTGGACGGGTTTCCGGGATTTGAAACCGTCTACTTGAAAGGCAACCACGACGAGACGCTGCTGCAGTTCTTGGCCGATCCCAGTGTCGGCGAGGTTTGGCGCAACTTCGGCGGTCTGGAGACATTGCGGAGCTACGGCATCACGCATGGCGTGGGCAAAAGTTGGGCGCAGACACGCAGCGAGTTCGCGTCGGTGCTGCCAAAAACGCACGAGGCGTTCTTCAAGAACTTACGGTTGCATCACACGGTTGGGGATTACATTTTCGTTCATGCGGGCGTGAAACCGCGCGTGCCGTTGGAAGAACAGCGCGAGAGCGATCTCCTGTGGATACGCGAAGAGTTTCTCGACAGTCCGGTGAATTTCGGGCGCATCGTGGTGCATGGTCATACGCCTGCGGATGCGCCGGAAATCCGGAACAATCGCATCGGCATCGATACCGGCGCTTATATGACCGGCAATCTGACGGCGGTTGTGCTTGAGGGGCGGACACGTCAGTTTTTGTCGACACCTTAGTTTTGCCTACCCGGCTTGATCGCACGTTCAAGGCGGTCGTATTTCTCCACGCTATCGATGCGAGCCCCTGAGTCCCATGTTGCGCCGCTTGTTCGTGTTGTTCGCCGTTCTGATCGCGCTCACCGCATGCGCAGGTTCGGAAGGCCCCGTGACGACCTCGCCGTCGAAAACCGAGGCGGGGGCTGAGGACTATCGGCTTGGGCCAGAAGACAAGCTGAAGGTCACCGTTTTCGGCGAGCCGGATTTGTCGGGCGAGTTCCTGGTCGACAGTTCGGGTGTGCTGGCGGCGCCGTTCATCGGACAGATCACGGTCAAAGGGCTCACGCTGCGCGAGTTCGAGAAGGTTTATGCTGGAAAGCTGCGCGAGGCGCAGATCCTGCGCGATCCGCGGGTGTCGGCTGAGGTGGTGAGCTTCCGCCCGATCTACGTGTTGGGTGAAGTGAAGAAGCCGGGACAGTATGCCTATGTGAGCGGCATGACCGTTCAGAAGGCAGTGGCGCTCGCTGAGGGTTATACGTATCGCGCGAGCGAGAGCACGGTTGAGATCACGCGCACCGGCAAGAAGTTTAAGGTCGACGTCACGCCGATGACCAAAGTCTTCCCCGGTGACGAGATACGGATCCCTGAGCGCTTCTTCTGAGACGCTTCGGTTCGAAATCTATCCATATTCGAATATGAGCCGTTCGACGCTACAGCACGTGGCGATTGCTTTATCTTGGGGTTCTGCAGGGATTGGCCACATCCCCTTGGCGGTCCTGACAGGCGCGGTTAGAGTCAGAGACGAATCGCTGGAACCGTGCGTTTGCGAGTTCCGGCTTGTGTTAGCGCCGCCGTCTTGCGCCCGCCAACCCCGGGGGAACCAGCGCCATGGTCATGCCTACTCTTCGCAATGCGCTCGTCTGCGCGCTCGTGGCGGCAACGCCGGCGTTCGCGGCGGACAATCCCGTCAACGGGCTCGCCAACGCGATTTGCGCGGCCGGCGACCTGAACGCTGTGACTGCAGCGTTGGGCGCGGTGTCGCCGCAAGACGAACTGGCGCCGGAAGACTTCGCCGAAGCGTTTGGCGTCGCGACGTTCCTGGCCGATCTCGGGCGTTGCACGAACCGGCAGGCGATCGCCGACGGTTTTGCGTTCTACAAAAAGGGCAAGGATCCGGGACCGCTCGACGCGGCGTTCGCAAGCGGGCGCGTGGCGGCGAAGCCGGAGAGCAACGCAAGCGCGCAAGGCGGCGTGTTTCAGGGATCGTTCGCGTCGCTCGGAACAGCCGGAGATCCGCCGAGCGGGCAGTGAATACGTCGGTACCCGCGAAGGCTGAGGATACATCGGCCAAACGGTGAGACGGGTGTGGGTGCTTGGAGCTGGCCATTCTGGCCGGCGGTTGGGAGACGATTTTCGTGCGGCAATTCGCGTTTGCGATCGCGGCGTCCGGTGCGTTCCTCGTGAACGTCGCCTATGTCCGTGCGGATGAAGCCGCGCCGGATCCGAGCGCCGATGTGCTGGAGCGCGCGCGGCCCGAGTACGACGCGCACGGCATCCGGATGGGAAGCTTCTTCCTTTATCCCGCGCTGAGTGTGGGCTTGGGTTACGACGACAACGTCTTCAACGATGTGTCGAGTGTCGGCGACTATTTCTACACGGTGGCGCCGCAGCTGAAGCTTCAATCGGCGTGGTCGCGGCACGAGCTTTCGTTCACTGCCGATGCGAAGACCTATTCGTTTGCCGAAGAGGGCAGCGAGGACCGGACCGATTGGCGCTTGGGCGCGGCGGCGCGCGTCGATATCGTGCGCGGCACGGACATCCACGTCGACGCCGACATCGCACAGGCTCATGAGCCGCGCGGCACGGACTTGACCGGTGGACTGCTGATCGGCGACCCGGCCGAGCCAACGCAATATTCCCGCGCGCATTTCGGCGCTGCGTTTGCGCACACGTTCAACCGGGTGCAGGTGTCGTTAGGGGGCGGGCTCACCACGTTCGACTTCGACGATACGCCGCGCGTGCAGCCCGCGTTGACGGCAACGTTCAACAACGACGATCGCGACCGCACAGTTACCGATTTCTACGCGAAACTGTCGGTGACGGCGACCGAGGACACGGCGGTCTTCTTGCGTGGGCGGATCGACGATCACGATTTCGACGCGCTTGTCGACGACGACGGGTTTAACCGCGACTCCAGCGGCGTCGGCATCGACGGCGGCATCGAGTTCCGTATGACGCACGTGCTCGTCGGCGAAGTGTTCGCCGGCTATACGTTGCGCAGCTTCGACGATGTCGCCTTCGACGATGCGAACGAGTTGGCTTTCGGCGCGGGCCTGAAGTGGTTTCCGTCGATGTTGACGACGGTACGGCTCGATGCGGCGCGCACAATCGAGGATACGTCGATCACCGCGTCGTCGAGTTTCGTGTCGACGCGCGGGGAAATCGGCGTCGACCACGAGATTTTGCGCAATTTCATTTTGAGCGGGCGTCTCGGGTTCGAGAATGCAGAGTATCTGGGCGTCGGGCGCGACGACGACATTCTGCATGCTTCGCTCGGTGGGCGTTATCTAATCAACAACAATTTCCATCTCGATGCCGGGTGGGAATACGTCGATCGCAGTTCGACAGTGCTGCCGTTCGACTATTCCACCGGCCAATTCCAGTTTTCACTCACCGGCAAGATGTGACGCGAAGGGCTGTGGACGAAGCGTCGATATCAACACGGTGATCCATGCGCGGCCGGGCGGCGTTCGCTAGTGTCGTGACGCGATGATGAGAGAACGTATGAACGTCCACCGCCTGCCTCAGCACCAATTGTCGAACGAGCCTGCGCAATCCCATGCGCCGGCGCAGCCTTACGCCGACGAGGGTGCGGAGCCGTCGCTCGATCTGCGCGCGTTGCTGCGCGTTATCTTGGCGCGCGGTTATACGATCCTGGGCACGATTGCGGTCGCAATGACGCTGGTCACGCTCGTCCTGCTGCAGATGACGCCGATCTACAGCGCCTCCGCGCTCATCATGGTCGGGCAGCGCGAGAACAAGGTTTTGGATGCTGAGGCGTTGCTTGCCGGTATGCCGACCGACACAGCTACGATCGAGAACCAGATTCAGATCCTCAAATCCTGGTCGCTCGCCGAACGGGTTGTGCTCAAACAGAATTTGATCGTCGATCCGGAGTTCAATTCGAAGAAAGGTGGGGCGTCTTGGACGTCCTATCTCAACCCGATGGCTTGGTTCGGGGGCGAGCGCGAGAAGATCACGGCCGCCGGCGCGCCGAAGCCGACAAAGGTCGATCCGTCCATTCTGCGTAGGTTCGGGTCGAAGGTAACCGTCGCGGCGCAAGGGCGCTCGTCCGTCATCAAGATTACGTTCGACTCGGTGGACCGCGATAAGGCGGCGCTGCTCGCGAACGCGATCGCCGATCAGTACATAGTCGATCAGTTGGAAACGAAATTCGACGCCGCCAAGCGGACGACGGATTGGCTGAACGAGCGCCTGGGCGAACTCGCCGAAAAAGTTCGCGCCTCGGAAAGTGCGGTCGAGCAGTACAAGAGCGAGAACGATCTGACGGACGGGAAGGGCGGGAACTCGCTTGCCAACGAGCAGCTTTCCGAACTCAACGGGCAGATCGTGCTTGCGCGGTCGAACCTCGCAGAGCAGGACGCGAAATTTAAGCAGGTTAATTCGCTTTACCGCTCGGGCGGCGGGGTGGACTCGATTGCCTCGGTGATCAATTCGCCGCTGATCTCGACGTTGCGCGGTCAGCAGGCCGAATTGATGCGCAAGGAAGCCGAACTCGCGACCAAATACGGCGAGCGGCATCCGCAAATGATCGCGCTGAAGGACGAGCGCAAGAACCTCGATGGGAAGATCGAGGAAGAGGTTAAACGCATCATCCGCAACCTCTCGAACGAAGTGTCGATCGCAAAGGCGCGGCTGAGTTCGCTCGAAGAGTCCTTGGGAGAAATCCAGGGCACGGC
>JANLXP010000666.1:0-1140 GCA_031365165.1 Alphaproteobacteria bacterium | reverse complement strand
GATACTTCGGCGTCGCGCAGCGACGCGCCGAACAACTTCAAGCCGGCATGCACCTGATCCTGCATCACCTCCACCCGGCCAACCGCGATGTCGGCCTCAGTGCGTGCAAATAAGTCGCTCTCTGCGGCGGGTTGTTGCGTCTTGCGGGAATCATCACACGCCGTGAGTATGCCCACGGCAACAATCAGGATCACGCTAGTGCGCATGGTTCGCCTCGCGGTGTTCTCACACCGCAGCTTTGACCGCCTTGACGACGCGGTCAATCTGCCCGTCGGTCAAATAAGGGTGCATCGGCAGGCTTAGAACCCTCTGCGCAAGCTTCTCGCAGACCGGCAGCCCGCCCTTCGGCGCATAGGCCGCAAAGGCCTTATGTTGGTGCAGCGCCTTGTAGTAGTAGATCGACGACGGTACGCCCGCCTCTTGAAGAGACTTCATCACGGCGTCGCGGTTGTCGACCATGACCGTGAAGAGGCCCCAGGCGTTCTTACTACCCTGCGGCACGTGCTGCATTTCAACCGCGTTGCCGATCTCTTGGCGATAGCGTTGCGCGATTCGCTCGCGCGCTTTCATTTCATCGGCAAATACCGTCAACTTCGAGAGCAGCACCGCGCATTGCACGGAATCCAATCGACCGTTCACGCCGACCCGGATCGATTCCTTTTTTTGCGCATCGGTCCCGTGCCAGCGAATGGAAGACCAGCGGTCAAACCGCGCCGCGTCATCGGTCAGCATCGCACCGCCGTCGCCGTAGCACCCCAGCGTCTTCGACGGATAGAAGCTCAACGTCGTCATGTCCGTGAGCGCGCCGATCATCCGCCCGTCCTGCCCACCGCCAAAGCTTTGCGCAGCGTCCGCAAGGACAAGCATCCCGTGCTTCTTGGCAATCTTGTTGATTGCAGCGTAGTCCGCCGGCAGGCCGTAGAGGTCGACGGCAATGATCATCCGCGGCTTCAGCTTACCTTCGCGGATCATCGCTTCGATTTGCGCCTCAAGATGCGCGACGTCGATGTTGCAGGTGTGCGCGTCGACATCGACAAAGACCGGCGTCGCCCCGGCAATGAGCACCGCATTGGCGGTGGCGTTGTAGGTAAAGCCCGGGAGGAAGACCGCATCATGCGCCTTCACATCTTCACCCATGAG
>JANLXP010000646.1:0-19070 GCA_031365165.1 Alphaproteobacteria bacterium | reverse complement strand
CCCGGTCGACACCATGTGCCGGCCGATCGCGCACAGCGATTTTTCGTTGAAGAGCGTCGCAGGGCTGCGCCACATCCGGTCGTAGATGACAAGGCGTACCGAGTTCGATCCGATATCGACGACGGCGACCGGCGCTCCCGCCATAATGAGCCTACTGCCCCTTGGAACGGCCGCGGCCGCCCGCCTTTTTGTCCTTCGCCAAACCCTTGCCGCCGCGCCCCGAGAGGCTCGGGTTCGTCATAAAGTAGTCGTGCGCGTTCAACGCATCCTTCGCGTCGAAGCCCGGCGCGCGCGTGTAGCTGCCATCTGCATGCAGATGCCAGCTTTGTGCGACGTCGCGCAGATTGGCGGACATGATTTGGCCCATCACCTGTTCGTGCACTGTTGGGTTTTCGACCGGCACCAGCACCTCGACTCTGCGGTCCAGATTGCGTGGCATCCAATCGGCGGAGGAGATGTACACGCTCGCATCGGGGCTCGGCAACCCATGTCCGTTGCCCACGCAAACGACGCGCGCGTGCTCCAAAAACCGCCCGACAATGCTCTTGACTTTAATGTTCTCGGACAGGCCCGGAACCTCGGGCCTCAGGCAACAGATACCGCGCACCACAAGCTCGATCTTCACCCCGGCTTGGCTCGCCCGGTAGAGTTCGTCGATCACGGCTGGATCCACTAGCGCATTGAGCTTCGCCCAAATATGTCCAGGCCGCCCCGCCTTCACATGCGCGATCTCGCGATCGATGTGTTCAAGCAACGTCCGGCGCAGATTGAGCGGCGACACTGCCAGCTTCTCAAGATGCGAGGGCTCGGCGTAACCGGTGATGAAATTGAACACGCGGCCCGCATCGCGGCCAAGCGCCTGATCGGCGGTAAAGAGCGAAAGGTCGGTATAAATCTTGGCGGTCGTCGCGTGATAATTGCCCGTGCCGAAATGCGTGTAAGTCCGCAAACCGCCGCTCTCGCGCCGCACAACAAGCGACAACTTCGCGTGCGTCTTGAGCTGCATGAAGCCGAACACGACCTGCACGCCGGCGCGTTCCATATCGCGCGCCCAGCGAATATTCGCCGCCTCGTCGAAGCGCGCCTTCAACTCGACGATTGCAGTCACCGACTTGCCGGCCTCCGCCGCCTCGATCAGCGCCTTCACCACGGGTGAATCGTTACCGGTGCGGTAGAGCGTCTGCTTGATCGACAGCACGTCCGGATCGGCCGCCGCCTGCTGCAAAAACTGCACGACCACGTCGAACGTCTCGAACGGGTGATGGACGATGAGGTCTTTCGCGCGGATCGCGGCAAAGCAATCGCCGTTGAACTCGCGAATGCGCTCGGGAAAGCGCGGCGTGTACGGCTTGAAGTTCAAATCCGGCCGTTCGTCGATGATGAGCTTGCTGGTGTCGGCCAGACCCAAAATACCTTCGACGTTCACCGGCTCGTGCTCTTTGAGCCCCATGTGATCGGTGATGAACGCACGCAGATTATCTGGCATGGAGGCTTCGAACTTGAGCCGGATCACGCTGCCGCGCTTGCGCCGCTTCAACGCGCCTTCGAACCAGCGCACCAAATCTTCGGCTTCTTCGGCAACCTCAATATCGCTGTCGCGCAGTACCCGGAAACATCCGCTCCCGACGACCTCGTACCCCGGAAACAGCCGGTCCATAAATTCGCCGATGACCTTCTCGAGCGGAATGAACCGCGCTGTCGGGGCTTCCCCGTTCACCGGCTGCTGCGGCAGACGGATAAAACGCGTCACCTGCCCTGGAATCGGGATCAGCGCGTCCATCTCGCGCCCATCCTTGCGCCTCAGCTGCAACGCGAGCGCCAAACCCATATTGGGCAGAAACGGAAACGGATGCGCCGGATCGACCGCAAGCGGTGTCAGAACCGGATAGACCTCGGCCATGAATTTCTGGTCGAGCCATTGCCGGTCTGCGTCCGTCAGCTCTTTCGGTTCGACGACCGCGATGCCCGCTTTGCGCAACAGCCCGCTCAGCACCAGCCATGTGCGCTGCTGCTGCGACATCAAATCCGACGCCATCGCGTTGATCGCATCGAGCTGCTGCTGCGGCCGCCGCCCGTCGTCGGACAACGTGCCCACATTCGCTGTCACCATGCCTTTGAGGCCGGCAACCCGCACCATGTAGAACTCGTCCAAGTTCGCGGCCGAGATCGCCAAGAACCGCAAACGTTCGAGCAGCGGATGGCGCTCGTTCTTCGCCTCTTCCAAAACGCGGGTGTTGAACGCAAGCCACGACAGCTCGCGATTGATCAGCCGCTCCGGTGCTTTCGGATCGATCGGCTTCGTGCTCGCGCGCGTCTCCCGCCGCGGTGCCGGTGTCGGCGCCCCAGTCACGGGCGTGTCGCGTTTCGAAGACGTGCTATCCATCAAACTACCCAGACAAACGCTGGCTTCCCAAAGCCGGCGCGACCCTAGACCATGCCCCTATCCGTTGTCAGCCGAACGCTCGGCCTCGAGGTGGCGCAAAGCCTGCACGCCGATCTCAACGGAAATATTGCGTTTTTGTTGCAGCGCCAGCGTGTCGATCAGAACGACGATCCGTTCCGCCTCGGCAAACGAGCGCCTAAGCCTAGGTGCAAGATAGTCGATTAGGGCTTCGGGAAGCTTAAGTTGCCGGTCCGCGAAAAGCTTGAGCAAAACCCGCGCAATCAAGGCCTCGTCAGGCGCCTCAAGCAGCGCCCCAGGCACAGCAGTTAACCGGGAGTGAAGATCGGGCACGCTCGTCACCCACCGCTGCGGCGCCTCTTGCCCCGTCATGAGAAGCCAACCCGACGTCTGATTGACGAAGTTGATCAAGTGAAAAAGCGCGGCCCCGCTTTCACAGCGATCCGCATCATCGAGCAAGAACGCACCACCAGGCGCGAGCCCTGCAACCATTTCACGCGTCAACGCGCGAAGTTCGATCGCATCTGCCTGCGCACGCCAAATTTGCGCCAAGTGCGTCTTTCCGCTGCCCGTCGCGCCCCACAAAGCGCACACGCGTTGCGGCCACGCGGGCCAATCGTTGACAAACGCGGCCGCGACTTCGTTCGTCGCACCAGGCACAAAATCCTCGCGCGCAAAACTGCGCCGCTCTTCAAACGGAAACGGGATCTGCGAAGAAGACTGCGTCATCAGGATAATTTCTTCACGCGCCGGGTGCGACTTCGACTGTCCGCAACGCCCGCAAACCCTCGAAGAAATAGGCCACCCACGACGCGACGGTGAACACCACGACAGCCCACGCGAGCCCCATCCTGAGATCGCCCCAACCGAACTCGAACGCCAAATCGGCGAGTGTCGCGATCACCAGGGCGATCTGCGCAAACGTGGTAAGCTTGCTCACGAACAGCGGCTGCATCCGAAGGTCCGCTTTCTTCATGCGCGTGAAGACGGCGACCGTCACCACAATCGCGATGTCGCGCGCCACCACGAGCCCCATCAGCCACAACGGCAATTGATGCTGATACGCCAGAATGCCGAACAGCGTGAGGATCAGAAGTTTATCCGCTGCCGGATCGAGATAGGCTCCGAGCCGCGACATGTGCCCGAATGCACGTGCGACGTAGCCGTCAACCGCGTCCGACGCTCCCGCGATCGCAGTCATCCAGAATGCATGCGCGTAGCGTGCATCCAGGAGTGCAATCGCGATGAAGGGCACCAACACCAATCGAATGGCCGTGACGCCGTTCGCCGGCGTCAGACCATAGCGGGATGGCTTAAGGAACCACCGAGCCGGGATTTGCGGCTGTTGCTCCGGCATTTCGGCTCAGCGTCCAGTTACCTTGCGCATCGGAAATCAAATACAAATTGGTCTGCGACAGCGCGGTTTGCAACTGGTCCGTTTTGCCGACGTAGTCGAGACGGACGCGAGCGTTGCGCATATTCAACTCTTCGACCGCCAAAACCTGGATCAGCTTGACGCTTTCGAGGCTGCGCTTCGTGGCGACCCATTCGGCCAAGCTATTGAAGGCAATGCCGACGCTCAGCGAAGCCTGCTGCCCGTAGTCGACCGACGTGGTGCGCTTCCAGTCCTCCTGCAGACTGTCCGCAATCGTCCCCGCCGCGCGGTTCGCAAGTGCGAACTCGTCCTCCGCACCTTGCGGCGCGTAGGTCCCATTCTTCGCTGTACGGCCGTCAGGCTTGATGTGCGCAAGGTTGACGCCAATCCCGGTACCGCTCTTGCCCGCGGTCGCCACCAGCACCGAACTCGCGCCATATCGGTCGGCAAGCGGCTTCACCATGGCCCAATCGGCAGCCGTCGAAACCGTGGCCAAGGCCGCCCGGTCCTGATCGTCGCCACGCGGCACCGTCACCGGCACCAGCCGGCCCCGCTGCGACTGCGCCAACCAAGCCCTGCCCCATGCGGAGTCCGGCGCCCACGCCGAGCCGCTGAGCGCCACCACCAGCACCGGCTTGGCCGTCGACTCGCTGAACTGCGTCCCGCTCTTGCGCAGGGCAGTGCGCACGGCAGACGGATTAAACACGTAAGTCACGCTCGCCAGATACCGCGTGCTCGAGTGTTTTTCGTTGGCGATGTCGAAGCTTTTGACCATCGGCTCCAACTCGGCGTCCGTGATCGGCGGTTGCGCCTGCCACTGGGTCGACGGCGTGACGCGGTGGAACACCTCCGTCCAAGCCCGTTGCCGCCCCTTGGAGAGCGCCGCTTCTTTTGCCGCCGAAGGGCTTGCGCCAGTCGCGTCGACCGTGATGTTCGAGACTGTCCACAGATCCGCGGGCTGCGCGGACGCTGGGCCAAACTGGACGAACACCAACGCCACGGTTGCAACAACCGCCAAGGCTGCTTCACGCAATGTCATGACAAACCCAAAGAGCACTTTTTATCCGGCCGCGAACCTACACGATCCGCTTCGTGTCGCGAAAGGGCCACCACACGCAGTTGCGCCTTGGTATTTCGGGGACCAGGGCCTGGCGTGTTCGCTGGGTTTGTTGTTTTCCACCCGACTCAGCGGGTACTCTTGGCGCCAAGGCGATTTGGCCGGAGAAGCCGCCGTTGAACATCCAACAAAACTTGATTGCAGGCGTTTTGACGCTGCTGCCGCTGGCAGCGGTCTGGTTCGTGCTGAAACTCATTCTCGACGCGCTGTCGTATTTCGGCAGCCCGTGGGCCGCATGGGTGACGGGCCAGGTGGAACCGCTTTTGCCGAAGACGATTGCCGACGTCCTGACAAGTCCGCTGTTTTTGTATGTCGTCGGAACTGCGTTCGCACTTTTCGTGATCTACCTTGTGGGCTCGCTCGCGGCCCGCGTCATCGGCCAGCAGTTGTTGGGCGGCTTCGAGGGGCTGCTCGAACGCGTGCCGTTCGTCCACATGATCTATTCCTCGACGAAGAAGGTGGTCACCGCCCTTCAGCCCAAGGCTGAAAACGTCCAGCGCGTTGTCCTGATCGACTTCCCAAACGCCGACATGCGCGCGATCGGATTCGCGATGCGCACATTTACCGAAACGACAACGGGCCGTGAACTCACCGCCGTCTTCGTGCCCACAGCACCGAACCCGACCTCCGGCTACTTAGAAATCGTGCCCACCGAAAAAGTCATTCCCGTGGACATGACGGCCGACCAGGCAATGGCAATGATCGTCTCTGGCGGCGTCGTAGGCCCCGACAAGCTCACGTTCATTCATCGCCCCACCCCGACGCCGACCGAACTGCCGCTGACCGGAACGTAAACGCTAAGTCGAACTCTGCGCAGCGATCGCTTCCAACCGCTTGAGGAATTTTCCGCGCTCGGCCTTTGAGAGCGGGCTGGTGCCGAAGAGCTCTACGAATAAAAGCCCCTCAAGCGCAAACCACGTGAGAAGCGCAAGTTCCGGATCCTTGCTGGACTCGTTGAGCCGCTGCCAAATTCGTTTGTGCGCCCCGCGGATCGGATCCAGAAGATTGGGCCGCTCGGCGATCGCAGCTATCATCCCGAACGAGCCTCGGCGC
This sequence comes from Alphaproteobacteria bacterium, assembly GCA_031365165.1. Taxonomy (GTDB): domain Bacteria; phylum Pseudomonadota; class Alphaproteobacteria; order Micropepsales; family Micropepsaceae; genus SZUA-430. Next base: position 13,124 of record JANLXP010000646.1, on the reverse strand, counting down.
TGCTTGGCGATATCCTTGTCGACTTGCGAAGCGAGGCGCGCTCTCAACAGACGATTGGCCTCCGACTTCCGGCCACTACCCTCGCGCGCGCGCTTCGGCGACGCCTCGAGCCGTTGCACATAGCGCTCAAGCATTCCCTGCAACAGCGCAACCTTGGACGGGAATTGATAGAGCACGCCGCCTTTGCTCAGGCCTGCGCGCGCGGCGACGGCATCGAGCGACATATGGTTAGCCCCGACTTCCGAGGCCAATTCCTCGGCAGCGTCGAGAATAGCCTCACGCGAATTGGGCCTTTTCTTGGCCATTCACTGTCCCTCGGTCATGTGACTGTAGTATACCGTCCAGACGGTATACTGAAACTTGACAACAACCGCTAGCTTCGCTGGTTTTATGCCTATCGCGCCCCTAATATCGAGGGTGGTGGGCTAAGGAGTATCAACGCGATGAATAGGCGCGTAATCATTGCCGCGGTCGCGATCGGCGTTCTCTGCGCCGGGCTTATTGCGTTCAGTTTCATGGGCATGTTCTTTGGCGGCGGTCACGGCTTCATGCAGCCGCCACCGACGGCTGTTGAGACGGTAACTGTAAAGTCAGGCCCGTGGTCCCCCGGCATCGAAGCGGTTGGCACCGCGCGCGCAGCGCAAGGCGCGGACGTCGCGACGCAAGTCTCGGGCACCATCAAGTCGATCAAGTTCAAGGCAAACACGCATGCGAAGACAGGCGAACTTCTGATTCAAATCGACGACTCCGTCGAGCGCGCGGACTTGAGCGCGGCCGAAGCGAATGTGCGCCTCTATTCGGCACAAATCGCGCGCGCCGAAGCATTGCGGAAAAAAGGCTTCGTCTCGCAGGCGAGCCTGGACACAGCCCAGATGCAACTCGGCGTCGCGAAGTCGGCGCGCGAGAAAGCCAGAGCGCTCATCGACTACAAAGCAATCGAAGCGCCCTTCGGCGGCACGCTCGGCATCGCCCGCGTCGATGTCGGTCAATACGTCAACGAAGGAACGATCCTCGTCACCTTGCAGGATCTGGACCGCATGAAGGTCGACTTCACAATTCCTGAGCAAACCGCCGTGGCACTCAAGGCCAATCAGCCCGTACGCTTTGGTGCCGAGAAAAGCGATCTGAATTTCCAGGGAAACATTGTCGGCATCGATCCGAAAGCCGATCCCGGTTCGCGCCTCGTCGCCGTACAAGCGGAGGTCGACAACTCCGGTGGCCAAATCCGGCCCGGCCAATTCGTCGCCGTTCGCGTGGACCTGCCGACCGAGTCCAACGTGATTTCGCTGCCGCAGACCGCGGTTATGACAAGCCTCTATGGCGACTACGTCTTCGTTGTGGGTCCGGCTGAGCCGCCGCAACCGGCCGACGCCCCGAAGGCCGCACCGCCCGCGGCGCCTAAGGGTGGCCCTGCCCCACTCGTCGCCAAGCAGGTCTTCGTCACCACCGGCCGGCGCGACGGCCGACATGTCGAAGTCGTCAAAGGCTTGAAGGAAGGTGACGTTATCGTCTCCGCCGGACAGAACCGCTTGCAAAACAACGCACCGGTGCAATTCGCGGAGCCACTCGCCGCGACAACCGCAACACCGGGGACCGCGGGACCAGGAAAATGAACTTCTCCGAGCTCTTTATCCGGCGGCCGGTCCTCTCGATCGTCGTCAGTCTGCTGATCCTGCTTCTGGGCTACCAGGGCATGACCAGCATGCAGATCCGCCAATATCCCGAAGTGGAAGAGACGGTCATCACCGTCGCCACCGCCTACCCGGGCGCCAGCGCGGACGTGATCGAAGGCTTCATCACCTCGCCGATCGCAAAAGCGGTCTCGAGCACGGAAAACATCGACTACGTCACGGCGACGAGCCAGCAGGGTTCAAGCGCTGTGCAGGTGCGTCTGCGCCTCGGCGCGGACCCGGACAAGGCGCTCTCCGAAGTCATCTCGAAGACCCAGCAGGTACGCCGCTTCCTGCCGACCGACGCCGAAGACTCGATCATCACCAAAGGCACCGGCCAGAACTTCGCGATCATGTATCTCGCTTTCGCGAGCGATCGTATGAAACCGCGCGAGATTACCGAATATCTCTCCCGCGTGATCCAGCCGCGCTTGGCGACAGTCGAAGGTGTGGCCGACGCGCAGATCCTGGGCGGTCAAAACTTCGCGATGCGTATCTGGCTCGATCCCGTACGCATGGCAGCTCAAAGCCTAACCGCAAACGATATTGCCGCAGCCGTGCGCGCGTCGAACTTCGTCGCCTCGCCCGGCAAGACCGAAAACGAACTGGTTGCCGTCTCCGTCGAAGCCGACACCACGTTGAAGACGCCGGAGACGTTTGGCGCGCTGCCGATCAAAGGCTCGGGCGATCAAGTCGTTCGCCTGCGCGACGTATCGCGAGTCGAACTCGGCGCGCAGGACGACACCGTCAAAGTATCGTTCCAGGGCCGCTCGGGCGTGTTCATTGGCGTCTTCCCGACGCCGTCCGCCAATCCGCTCGACACGTCGAACGGCATCCACCGGATCCTGCCCTTGATCGACGCCGAGCTTCCGGCCGGCATGAACTCGCTTGTTCTCTTCGATTCAACGGTTTTCATCCGCGCCTCGATCAACGAGGTTTTCTACACAATCGGCGAAGCGGTCCTGATCGTCATCCTCGTCATCTTCTTGTTTTTAGGCTCGGCACGCACGGTGCTGATCCCGATCGTGACCATCCCACTTTCGTTGGTCGGCGTCTGTTTCTTCCTCTACCTCTTCGGCTATTCGATCAACTTGCTGACTATGCTCGCGATGGTGCTCGCCATCGGTCTCGTGGTCGACGACGCGATCGTGGTTGTCGAAAACATCCATCGCCATATCGAGCACGGTGAAAAGCCGCTCAACGCGGCCATCAAAGGCATGCGCGAAATCTTCACCGCCATCCTCGCGATGACCATCACGCTGGCTGCGGTCTACGCGCCGATCGGGTTCACGCAAGGTCTAACCGGCTCGCTCTTCCGCGAGTTCGCGTTCGCGCTGGCGGGCGCCGTGGTCATCTCAGGGTTCGTTGCCGTCACCGTTTCGCCGATGATGGCCGGCCACATCTTGAAGTCGCACGACCAGGAAAACCCGACCGGTCTCGTGGCGCGCATCGATCGCATCTTCGAACGCCTCTCGAAGCGCTACAGCAGCGCGCTGTCCATGGTCCTCGACTCCAGGCCCGTCGTTATCGTTGTGGGTCTGGTGATCCTGGGCACGCTCGTCTTCATGTTCCAGAACACGCGGCGCGAACTCTCCCCACCGGAAGATCAAGGCGCGCTCTTCGCCATCATCAACGCACCGCGCTATGCGACGTCGACGTACACCGCCCATTACGTCGACCAGTTCGACGCAGCCGTAGGCCCGGTCCCCGAAACCATCCGCCGCTTCTCTGTCGTGGGCTTCAGCGGCGGCGGGCAATCGGCTGCCGGCAACCGCGGCATCGCCATCTGGGGCTTCAAATCGTGGGGCGAGCGCAAGCGATCGACGGCCGAAATCCAGCAGCAGATCCAAGGCGGCCTCTCGAAGATCGCGGGGCTTGAGGCGCTGGTCTTCAGCCCGCCCTCACTGCCGGGTACCGGCGGCCTGCCCGTGCAATACGTCATCCGCTCGATCGGCAATTCGGACCAAGTCTTCGAGGTCGCCGAGCACATCAAGGCCCAGGCGATGCAGTCGGGCAAATTCTTCATCGTGCAGAATTCGCTGGCGTTCGACCTGCCGCGCGCGCACGTGCAGATAGACCGCGAGCGCGCGGCCTCGCTTGGCGTCGCCATCACGGAAATCGGCTCAACGTTGAACGTGCTCCTGAGCGAGACGCGCATCTCGCGCTTCGATCTCGACAACCGTTCGTACGACGTGATCCCGCAAGTCGACGACGCCTTCCGCCTCGACGCCGACAGCCTTGGGCGCTTCTACGTGCGCAGCGTAACAGGCCGCATGGTGCCGTTGTCCGCCGTCACGAAAGTTGTGACCCAAGCAGGCCCCGTCGCGATCGAGCAGTTCAATCAGCTGAATTCGGCAACACTCTCGGCATTGCCGGCACCTGGCGTGACATCGTCCGAAGCGCTCGCCGCCATTCGGGCCGCCGCCGCCGAAGTGATGCCCTCGGGCTTCTTCGAAGACTACATCGGCGAGTCGCGCCTCTCGCGCCAGGAAGGAAACACACTGGCGCTGGCCTTCGGCCTCGCCGTGATCGTGATTTATCTGGTGCTGGCAGCGCAGTTCGAAAGCTTCCGTGAGCCGTTGATCATCATGATGGCCGTGCCGCTCTCGATCTTCGGCGCGCTCATCCCGCTTTATCTCGGCTTCGGCACGCTGAACATCTACACGCAGGTCGGCCTCATCACGCTCGTTGGTCTCATCACCAAGCACGGTATCTTGATGGTGCAATTCGCCAAGGCCCGCCGCCTCGAAGGCATCGGGCGCCGCGAAGCGATCGCTGAAGCCGCCAGCGTGCGCCTCCGGCCGATCTTGATGACGACCGCAGCCATGGTCCTAGGCGTCCTACCGCTGATCCTGGCGACAGGCGCGGGCGCCGCGGCCCGCCAGGCAATGGGTATCGTGATCGCCATGGGTATGGGCGTGGGTACGCTCTTCACCCTCTTCGTGGTGCCGACCTTCTACACGTACCTCGCGCCAGCCACGGTCAAAGGCCCCTCTGAGGAATAACGCAGCACTCACCAACAGGTGATCTCGCCGATACTTCAGTTTTCGCGGCCCACGTCTCTTTTTGCAGTAGGCTCCAACGCTAATCGGCGAGGAGGGCTTCAGTGAAAACGATACTGACGATAGTGGGCATCTTGGCGATGCTCTTGGGAGCTTGGTGGGTTGCTCAAGGAACCGGCCTCGCGCCGATCGGATTCATGGCGAACAACATGGACTGGGCCTATCGCGGCGCAGGCGTCTTCGTCGTTGGATTGGTCGTACTGTTCTTTGCGCGCCGGCGCTGAAGCGCACGCCTACTCGCCGGCCACTGGTGCCTTGTGCCCGTGTGCGTCGCCAGCGGTGACACCGGGATTGTCACGTTCCCAAGCGGCGATATCGGCGGCTATTGCACCCGGCGAGCGGGTGAAGCGGGCGAGTTGGTTGTAGAACGCCGGCACCACGAAGAGCGTCAACGCCGTCGAGAAGATCACGCCCGAAAACACCACGATGCCGATCGCGAGACGGCTCTGCGCGCCCGCGCCCTCAAAGAGGATCAGCGGCAACGCACCGATCGCAGTCGCGAGCGACGTCATCAGAATAGGCCGAAAGCGCGTGATGGATGCTTCCACCAGCGCATCGCGGACCGAGAGCCCCTCGTCGCGCAATTGGTTCGCGAACTCGACGATCAGAATACCGTTCTTCGCCGCAAGGCCGACGAGCATGACGATGCCGATCTGCGAATAGATGTTGAGCGTGGCGCCCACCGCCCACAAGCCAAACAACGCACCGGCAACCGCAAGCGGAACGGTCAAGATGATGATCAGCGGATGGATGAAGCTCTCGAACTGCGCCGCGAGCACCAAGAACACGATCAGCAACGCAAGCCCGAACGTGAACGCAAGCGTGGAGCTGGACTCCTTGTACTCCAGTGACTGCCCGCGGTAGTCGATCTGCGCCGTCGACGGCAGCTCTTCGCGTGCCGCTTGCTCCAAGAAGTCGAGCGCTTGGCCCAGCGTCGTGCCGGGCGCCAATCCCGCCGAAATCGTGATTGAGCGCAAACGGTTGAATCGGTTCAAATTCGTCGCTGCGGCGCTCTCGTTCGAGGCGACAAGGTTCGACAGCGGGATCAGCGCTCCCGTACGCTCAGAGCGCACCAGAATTTTCGTGAGGTCCGTCGGAGCGCGGCGGTTCTCTTCAAGCCCCTGCACGATGATGTCGTATTCCTCGCCGCGGTCGATGAACGTGCCGACCTTGCGCTGCCCGAGCATCGTCTCAAGCGTGCGACCGACCGTCGACACCGAGACGCCGAGATCGGCAGCGCGCGTCGGATCGATCCGCACGTTCAGTTGTGGCTTGGTCTCTTTGTAGTCGGAATCGACATTGACGAGGCCCGGAAACTTCTCAGCCCGCGCTAGCATCTTGTCGCGCCATGTCACGAGTTCGGCAAAGCTCGATCCGCCCAATACGAACTGCACCGGGTTGTTGCCGCCGCCACCGCCACGGCCAAAGCTCGACCGGGGAACCACGTTCGCGCGCACATTGGCAAAACGCCGCAGCGTTTTCGTCACTTGCTCAATCACCGCCGCTTGCGGCGGCCGTGTACCCCACGGGCCCAGGACGATGATACTGCGACCGCCGTTGAAGTCCGATGTCGCATTGAAGCCACCCGGTACGCGGACAATCAGCCGCACGGCGGTGCCGTCTTTCACAAGCGGCATCAGCGCCTTTTCGATATCGAGCATCTGCTTGTACGACGCGTCGTAGCCCGTGCCCTCGGCCATCGACACGTTGATATCGAACATGCCGCGATCCTCGGTCGGCGCCACTTCGCCAGGCACCGCGCGGAACAGGAACACCGCGGCCACAATCACACCGGCAAACGCCACAAACACGATCCAAGGCCGCGTAAGGCTTCCCTGCAGCGCGCGCCGGTAACGGTCGCCAAGCGCCTCCGTCACGCGATGGATCGCCACCGAGAGCGCGCCTTCCCGCCCAACAGGCAACAGCAACTGCGAACACATCATCGGCGTCAGCGTCAGCGCGATCAGCGCCGAAAACGCGACCGCCGCACCAAGTGCAATGCCGAGCTCCGAGAACAAGCGCCCGATTGTACCTTCCAGAAAGACGATCGGTGCGAACACGGCGATCAAAACCGCGGTCGTCGCCAAGACCGCAAACGCAACCTGCCGCGTACCGCGCACCGCAGCGATCATTGCAGGCTCGCCCAAATCGACGCGCCGCTGCACGTTTTCGAGCACGACGATCGCGTCATCCACCACCAGGCCGATCGCAAGCACGAGCGCGAGCAATGTAAGCAAATTGATCGAAGCACCGAACGCCGCAAGCAATATCATCGCGCCGAGCAGACACACAGGCACCGTCACGGCAGGCACGATCGCCGCACGCATGTTGCCGAGGAAGAGGAAGATCACGAGCAGCACAAGACCGCCGGTGATCCCAAGCGTCACATAGACCTCGTGCACCGACGCCTCGATGAACACCGAATAGTCGACCGCAACCACAAGTTCCATATGCGACGGCAGACCGGCCTTGATCTCGTCGACCTCTTTGCGCACACCGCGTGCAACGGCAAGCTGATTTGCCTTCGATTGCTTGAAGATCGCGATACCGACCTGATCGCGCCCGTTGCCACGGAACGCGTTCCGCCTTTCGCGCGGACCCATCTCGACCCGCGCCACTTCGCCGAGCTTCACTTGATGCTCGTCGTCGCTGCGCTTGATGACAAGATTGCGGAAGTCCTGCTCCGTCTGATAGCCGCGCTCGACCCGGATGGTCAGATTGCGCGCGCGCGATTCCAGCCGTCCTGCCGGAAGCTCGATGTTCTCGGCCCGAAGTGCGTTCTCGACGTCGGCGACGGTCAAGCCGCGCGCGGCCAACGCCACCCGGTCGAGCCAAATGCGCAAGGCGCGCTCCTCGCCGAACGCACCCACCGTCGACACGCCATCGATCGTGGCCAACCGATCCACGATGTAGCGTTCCGCATAGTCCGTGAGCTCCATGCGCGACATAGAACTCGACGTCAAATTCAAGAACATGATCGGCGAACTGTCGGCTTCAGCCTTCTGCACCTCCGGCGGATCGACTTCTTCCGGCAACCGACCGAGGGCCCGCGACACCGCGTTGCGCACATCGTTCGCCGCTGCTTCGATGTCACGTGATAAACGGAACGTGATGTTGACCGAGGACGAGCCGTCGCGGCTGGACGACGAGATCGTGTCGATCCCCTCGATCCCCGCAATCGCGTCTTCGATCACCTGCGTGACGCGTGTTTCGACCACGGCCGACGATGCACCGGTGTAGTTCGTCTGCACGGAGACGACCGGCGGATCGATGTCCGGCAGCTCGCGAAGCGGCAGGCGCTCGAACGACAGAAAGCCGAAGGCTGCGATCAAGAGACTGATGACGATCGCGAAGACGGGCCGCTTAATGCACAGCTCGTAAATGTTCACGACCCTGAGCCTCCGGCAGCCCGGCCACCGGCGCGCTTTTCGCCGCCACCGTCTTTGTCGTCACCGGCGATCCGAATATCCGAGTCGGGCCGGAGTTTCAGCGTGCCCTCGACAACGACTTTCTCGCCGCCTTTGAGCCCGGAAAGGATTTCCACGTAACCCGGCTGGCGGACCCCGATTTTGACCTCGCGCCGATCGGCCTTCTTGTCCGCCGTGACGAGGTAGACGTATTGCCGGTCTTCCAACGGGACCAAAGCCTCTTCGGGGACGGCCACGACGGTGCGCTGGTTCGTAACCAGATTGACCGTCATTAGCATGCCGGGTTTCAGCGTCCCGTCGTCATTCGCAATCTCGGCGCGAACTGCAACGGCGCGCGACACCGGATCAACCCGCGTGTCGATGCCGGCTACCTTGCCCTCGAACGTACGCTTCGGGTAAGCGGCAACGCCGACCCGCACCGTGGACCCGACGGTCAACGCGCTCATGAATGCTTCCGGGATCGTGAAGTCGAGCTTGATCAGTGAGACGTCGTCGAGCGTCGTGATCACGTCGCCCGGTTTTACCAAACTGCCGACGCTGACGCGCCTCAAACCCAACACACCGCCGAACGGCGCACGCATCAACCTGTCACTGACCCGCGACTGCAGCGAATTCACCTTCGCCGCCGCCGAGTCGCGCGCGGCAAGCGCAGCGTCGAGCTGCGCCCGTGTTGCATATCCCTTGGCGGAGAGTTCGCGGATGCGTGTGTAGATCTTCTCCGCCTCGGCCAACGATGCCCGCGCAGAGCCCAGGTCGGCTGTTTGTTCGCGGCTCGTCATCTCGGCGATGACGAAACCCGTCTCGACTCTCTCACCGTCGCTGAAGTTTAACTTGCCGACCGTGTCGGCAGTTTTCGCGGTGATGTCGATACTCTCGTTCGCCTTGGCGGTACCGACGGCCTCGATCACATCGGCGAACGAGCGCGTCTCCACCGGCGCCAATACGACAAGGACGGCCTGCCCGCCTTGCTTGTCACGGCCACCACCGCTGCTGCCCCAATAATAATACCCCGCCGCAACCGCCACGATTGCGACCATGCCGACGATGATGAATTTGCTGCGCAATGCCATGCGTGATCCTAACCCCGGCAATATAGGCAAGTCAGCCTAAGGGGCCACCGCTGAAAAGGCCGTTACCCATAATGCCGAACTGCGACACAAATGTTTCATCTACTCGAAGCGCAGCGCCTCTATTGGATCCAGGCGTGAAGCCCTGAGTGCCGGGAAAAACCCAAAGACAATGCCGATAACGGCAGGTACCCCGAACGCCATCGCTACCACTTCTGCGCCGAGTACGAACGGAACCCCGATCGCACCCGTGATCGCATACGAGGCACCCATGCCGATCAGAGCGCCGACAATCCCGCCGGCGACGGATAGCACGGCCGCTTCGACCAGAAACTGCATGGCGACATCACGAGCCTGCGCCCCGATCGCGAGGCGGATGCCGATCTCGCGCGTTCGCTCCGTGACGGCCACAAGCATCACATTCATGATACCGATCCCGCCCACGATCAGACTGATCGCCGCGACGCCCGATATGCCCATCGACATCAGGCGCAATGTCGACGACACCGTCGCCACCAACTCGCGCACGTCCGTCACTTCGAAATCGTCCTCTTCACCCTCTCTCAGGTTGCGCCGCTCGCGCATCACCTTGGCGATTGCTGCCTTCGCAGGATCGATCTCGCTCGCATTGCCGACGCTCGCCCAAACGCGCCGCACGTTGTCATCCCCCTGCAGCCGCCGCTGCAGGCCCAAGATCGGCATGAAGATCAGGTCGTTGATGTCGTTCGCCAGCGCCGAATTCTCGCGCTTCAAGAACACACCCACAACCTCGCACGTAAATGAACCCGAGCGCACCGTCGCGCCGACGGGGTTCTGCTGCCCGAACAGTTGCTCCCGTACTGTGTCACCCAGAACGCAAAGCGCGGCACCGCGGCGGCCCTCCGACTCGCTAAACACGCGCCCGAGCCCGATCTCCCATTGCCGTATCTTGAGATAAGGCAGCGTCGACCCCACCATCTCCGTCTCGTAGTTGCGGTCACCGGCCGTGAACAGAAGGTAGGCGCTCGTCATCGGCGCGACCGCGTTGAGCAGCGGCACCTCGCGTGCGATCGCCTCCGCATCGTCGACCTTAAACGGCGTCGACCGCGCAACGGGTCCGGTGCGGCTCATCTTCGCTTCGACGCGCAGCGCGTTATGCCCGCGCGAGGAAATGTCGTTCACGAGCTGGGCCGAAATCCCAGACGTAATCGTCACCACAATGACGACCGCGGCCACCCCGATAATGATGCCAAGCGTGGTCAGCCCCGTACGAAGCAAATTCGCCCGCAGTTCACGCAGCGCCATCAACATGCAGTTGAAGAACATGGGACCGAATTTGCGGGAGAGCGCGCCCGGGCTCAAGTCACGCCGCCGTTATTGCCTAACGCCGCCCCTTGCGGTACGAACCCCGCGACCAGCGATCGCCGGATTAGCTCAGGGGTAGAGCAACCGCCTTGTAAGCGGTAGGTCGTGTGTTCAATTCACACATCCGGCACCAGTTTACCCGCCGTAGCCCTCTTGGGGCGAAGGCGGGCCGAGCGAGCGGCAGCTTCGTCGAGAACGGTTAAGCCGACGCCGCCTCAGCCTCACGCTCAACAACAATCTCGGCGACAATCGGCTTCAGAACCGCGCGCAGCGCCTCGTACTTTTCTATCAGCTCGACATCTTTGCCGCCGGCACGCTCGGCCACGAGCAACCGCTCATTCTCGGCAAACTGAACCAAATACGCGTCTTCAATACGCTGCCGCAAACTCATGCGGTCTCCCCAAACGACGAATCGTACGGCGCCGACCTTAGCGCTGACAGGTGGGAACCGCCGCCCAGCGGTGCGTGTAGTCGAGCGGCACTACCCGCTCGCCTATTCGGGTTTTACGTTCGCAAAATCGCCGGCGTCATGGCGTTCCGGCAGTTGGCTCGCCACGTCGCCCCAGGCGCGATTGACCATGCGGCCGCGTTGCACAGCCGGTCGCTTGGCGATTTGATCCGTCCAGCGCTGGACGTGCTTGTATTCGTGCACGCTCAAAAATTCGCCGGCCTCGTACAGCAGGCCCTTCGCAAGCGCGCCGTACCAAGGCCAGATCGCCATATCAGCAATCGTGTAGTCTGAGCCCGCTACATATTCGTTCGTCGCAAGTTGGCGATCCAGTACGTCGAGTTGGCGTTTGACCTCCATCGCGTAACGATTGATCGCGTATTCGATCTTCTCCGGCGCATAGGCATAAAAGTGGCCGAAGCCGCCGCCCAAGAACGGCGCCGAACCCATCTGCCAAAACAGCCACGACAGGCACTCGGCGCGCTTGGCGGGGTCAGTTGGATAGAACGCATTGCCGAATTTCTCGGCGAGATAGACCAATATGGCGCCGGATTCAAAGATGCGCACCGGCTTCGCAGGCGTCGAGCGGTCGAGCAATGCCGGGATTTTGGAGTTTGGATTGACCGCGACAAAACCCGACCCAAACTGATTGCCGGCGTTGATCGGCACGATCCAGGCGTCATATTCCGCGCCGGTATGACCTTTTGCCAGCAACTCTTCGAACATGACGGTGACCTTCACTCCGTTCGGCGTCGCCAGCGAATAGAGCTGGAACGGATGCTTTCCGACCGACAATTCTTTGTCGTGCGTTGCCCCGGCGATCGGCCGGTTGATGTTCGCAAATCGTCCGCCAGATTCCTTGTCCCAACTCCAGACTTTCGGCGGCACATAAGCGGGGGCATCGGTCATTTGGCGGCTCCAATTTGTTTGCGGAAGCATTTGAATAGACAGACGCGCGGTGAGGCAAGACCCCGAGATTACCGAGACCTTACCGGCCGTCGTGAACCTGACCTCAACCAATTGGTTCTAGTTTGCGGCAAAACAAGAAGCGTGGGGAGAGAACACCAATGCAAGACGCCATCACATCCTACAACGTCCTGCCGCCCGTCGTTTTGCGCACGATCCGCGAAGCGTTCGAGAGCACCGTCGGCGAACTTGAAGAACGCCACGGCCCCCACGCGGTCACGGACTACACGCGTGCAGCACTCGCCCGCCAGATGGTGCGTCTCGCCCGCAACGGCGAATGCGACGCAAGCCGCTTGCAAGCGCAAGCGCTGACCTACGTGCATCTCTAAGCGTTACTTCAGCGCGTCCTGCTCCCGCTTGATGCGCTTCGCCAACAGTATGCGTTTGCGTTCCGCAGCCGCATCGAAAACCTCTAGCTCCGTTTCGAGCGCGCGCTGACGTTTCTCGATCTCAGCTCGAGCGCGCGCCGTGTCGCGCTCGAACGTACGTAGCTCCTGCTCCACCGCGTCGAGCTTCGATGTGTCCTGAGGCTTCGTCGCCTCCACCCTCGCCGGCCGCGCGGTCACGAGGCGCACCACATTCGACACCTTGCCCTTTTCCTCGGGCGCCTGGACGCGCCCCGGTGCTGGGACCGGCAGCCCCGGCGTTTTCATGGCCAGCGCCACGTGCGTGGCATCGCTCGTGATCCGCGCCTCGCCTGTCGAGAATAGGTTTCGATGGATGTCCCAGGCTTTGAGCGCCGCTTTTTGGCTGTCCGCCGCGACCAGCCAATCGCGCACGCCGATTCGCGTCATGTAGACTCTGGTTCGCGAAGTGATTCGCTTGTCCGCCATTGTTGGCTCCCGAAAGCTCGAGAGCCAGGCTGTACCAACTCGAAGGTCGTACGCAATGCAGTCTGTAGCCCGCCGCTCGAACCTACGCCCGCAAGAGGGCTATCAACCCGCGCGGCCGATCAAGGGTCTGACTGCATCGACCCGAGCCCGCCGCTTCGTCGCCCAGTTGACGGACGACGACACGCCGGTCCGCGAAACGATCGATGCGACCGACTTCCTGCAAGCGGCTCTCACCTTCGCTGAGACCTGCACGTCGCCTGCGGGCACCATCAAAATCTGCGTCACCGATACCAGCACCGGCGAAAC
>JANLXP010000635.1:0-1215 GCA_031365165.1 Alphaproteobacteria bacterium | reverse complement strand
CTCCGCTGCGTACTCGGGTGTGTAACACAACGTGAGGAAGTCGCCTGCTTTCGCCCTGACCGCGCGGTACTCGGGCAAGTAGCGCCCAGCCTGACGCATTAGCCAAGTGGGGGGCGGCCACACGGTTTCGCCGCGAAGGGCGCGCAGAAGTGAACGGTGACTCATGCGGCGGTTCGACCGATCTTTGGGTTGTTGTGTTGCGTCTGCTGGCCACCGATATTATGGCATCGGAATGCTCGTGACCAAGGAATCGAGACCCATATGCGAATGCGAGTGCTTATCATGGCGGCCCTGGCCGGACTTGCGGGACTGGCATTTGCAGCGTCGGCACCTCCGCCCGTGACCGTCGTCGTTAAGGACGCGAACGGCGTCTCCTACACCGGCGATGCGATCGCCGGTGAAAAGACGTTCAAGCAATGCGCGCTCTGTCACAGTGCCAAAGTGAACGAGAACAAGATCGGCCCTTCTCTCTACGGCATCGTCGGCCGCGTCGCGGGGACAGCGAGCGCCTACAACTACTCGACCGCCAACAAGAAATCCGGCATCACCTGGACCGAGCAGGCAATATTTGACTACCTTGAAAACCCGCGCGCCAAAATGCCGGGCACGAAGATGGGTTATGCTGGCATGAGGAAGCCGCAGGACAGGGCGAATCTGATCGCCTATCTGAAGACGCTCCGGCCCCCACCGGCCGCAGCAAAGCCCAAGTAGCGCCCCCATGCCGCAGGACGGGAATATACGAACCAAATAGAACGGCCGAAGAGGGTCAGATGGACTACGAAGACTTCTTCAAAATGCAGCTCGACGGCCTGAAGGAAGAGGGCCGCTACCGCGTGTTTGCCGAGCTTGAGCGGCGCGCCGGTTCCTTCCCGGCCGCCACGCGCTATGCGGGCGATCAAACCGGCGACGTGACGGTATGGTGCTCGAACGACTATCTCGGCATGGGTCAAAGCCCGGTCGTGCTGCAGGCGATGCACGAAACGCTGGACCGCTGCGGCGCGGGCGCGGGCGGCACGCGCAACATCTCCGGCACGACGCACGCTCATGTGCTGCTCGAACGCGAACTCGCCGACTTGCACGGCAAAGAAGCGGCGCTGCTCTTCACCTCCGGCTATGTCGCGAATTGGGCAACGTTGGCGACGCTGGCTACGCGTCTGCCGAACTGCGTCGTGCTCTCGGACGCCGGCAATCACGCCTCGATGATCGAAGGCATCC
>JANLXP010000668.1:0-1533 GCA_031365165.1 Alphaproteobacteria bacterium | reverse complement strand
GCCGCGCTTTTCCATCGCCTTGGCGAGCGTGTCGATGCCGCTAAAGCGCAGCGACACCTTGCCTTCAGGCATAATGTTTTCGGCCGGCAGATAGCTCGCCAAACCTTTACCCGTCATCTTCGCTGTCGGGGTCGAGAGGTTGAGCCTGTTCAACGCGATCGAAAGCTTGGAGGCCATCAGCACTTCCATCGCCTTGCCCGAAAGGTCGGTTCCGACCTGTTCGAGTGCGGCCGTGCCTGCAGCCGTCGCGTCCTGGCCTTTTGCTGTATCGGTCGCGGCTTTCTTTGCCTCGGCCTGCAGCATCGGCAGCGCGTCCATGTAGATCTCCCAAAGCTTGCGCCCCGGAACACCCGATGCCTCGATCTCCATCGAAGCGTCTTGGACGTCCGCTTCCGGCGGAAGCATCGGATCTTCCGGCGCACCCGACATGCCACCGACGCCGAACACCATCTTGACCTTCGTCATGCCGGCGGCGTCCGGGCCCACACCGAACCCGAACGACGAGTTCTTCAGCGCGAACTGCATCTTGCCATCCTGCACCATCTCGATCCCGTTGATCGAATAGGTGTAGTCGACCGTGCCCATATAGTCGGGCATGCGCTTCATGAACGCGATCATCTTCGGGTCGATTTGGCCGCCCGTGTAGGCTTTGAAGATGTCCGGGTTGGCCAGCGTATAGCCGGCTTCCTTCGCGGCCTTCGCCCATTCTTCCATGCGCGCGCCCATCATGTTGGCTGCGATAGTGATCGTGCTCATCTTCATGACCGTCTTGTCGGACGGATCGTCGGCTGAGAAACCGTTGATGGTCATATCGTACTTGCCATCGTAAAGCCCGCCACCTTTCGGTGTGAGGCCGCCGGTCATCGCGATCTGGTCGATCTTCGCACCACCGGGCTTGCCGGGCTCTGTGACCGTGATGTCGCCGAGACGGATGTCCAGCTTGTCGACCGACTGCAGCTTTTCGACCCACACGCCCTTCAGCGTCTGGCTGCCGATCTTGATCTCGCCTTCGACTTTGCCGTCTTTGCCCTTAACGGCCATCGTGCTCGGCATCGTCGCTTCGACGTTGACGAGCCCTTCGCCGCCATTGCTGAACTTCATCGAAATGGGGTCCAGCACGGCCGATCCGCCGTCCGTTCCCTGGAACGTCAACCGCGGCAGCGTACCGATCACGGTGCCGTCGCTCTGCGTTTCAACTTTCGCCGCGCCTTCGGCTTTGGCGACAAGCTCCGACCCCGGTTCAGGTTTCGTGACGCTCGCGACGAACTGGTCGAGCCGTTGTTGCAACAGCTTCGCGTCGACCGCTGGGCCCGTGCTGGAGCCGCTGCACGCGGTTAGAAAGAGGGCAAACATCAGCGCGGGCGTCGAGCGCCGCACCATGCGACTACGTATCATTGTGAAGGTCCTTAAGTGAGAGCGGTCTCCGGGGGACTTCGATCCTGACCCGGCATTCATGATCGCGCGGGAATGTGCAGGGGCGTGCTTGGCGCGGTCAAGTGCGTCCCATCACGCTGCGACCCGCGAATCCTCAAG
>JANLXP010000563.1:0-2463 GCA_031365165.1 Alphaproteobacteria bacterium | reverse complement strand
CGAACAGGTCGGAACCGACCTTTCGGGCAAGGCGATGGAAGTGCTGATGGCCTCCAAGCTTTCGATCGCGCTGAACAGGCTCAACCTCTCGACCCCGACAGTGAAGATGACGGGCAAAGGTTTGGCGAGCTATCTGCCGGCCGAAAACATCATGCCGGAAGGCAAGGTGTCGTTGCGCTTCAGCGGCATCGACACGTTGGCCAAGGCGATGGAAAAGCGCGGCAAGAAGGACGAGATGGCGCAACAGATCATGGGCGTGATCGCGGCCGTGCGCGCTATGGGTAAGCCCGATCCCGCCTCGCCGAAGGACGATCGCGCTTACATCATCGACATCCAGTTCACGAAGGACGGCAAAATCCTCGCGAACGGCCAAGACATGATGGCACAATAACCGTCTGAGTGAATATTACGACGATGGGCCCGGCGGCGACGCCGGGCCTGTTTCGTTTGGAAGTACGCCCCGCTCTGCCGTCAACACCGCCTCGATGACGCGCATGATCTCCGACACGTCACGTACGATCGCGCGGACGCGTTCGATATCGTCGAGATGGGCGAACATGGTTCCGACCTCGAACTTGTCGCCACCTTCGATCGCGATCAACAGATCGCCCTCAACGAACGCGCAGCGCAAATTCTTGCCTTTGAAATGTGTCTCGAGATCGAGCAGACGTTCCATAAAGACCGGATGGATGAGGTAACGCGCCTCGACCTGGTCGTTCGAATAGACTTCGAACGCCCGTTCGAGACGGCTGTCGCCAAGCCCCACGCGATCGAGGCCCGTCATCCACTTCTGCATGAAATTGAATAGGCCGGCATCGCGTTTGACGATGGTCGTGCCGAGGAACTTCTTCGGGAAGGCAATACGAACCAGCTGGCCGCGGAAGACGGTGACCCAGCGACTGCCATTCTTTGTTTGGATGCGCTGTTCCAGGTGGCCTTCGTAAAATGCGAAAGCGCACCCTCTGTGTTTGCCGTTGAAGCAATCTTCGAAGCTCGATCGGTCGCAATGCGGCAGGAGGCGCAACTCGTTGAACTTCGGCAGTGCCGCGGGTTGGAAGCCGCCGATTTCGTAACCGCACCCTATTGCGTTCGCTATTGCGGTGAGCGATTGAAGCTTCGTGTTCGTGGCGACCGCTTGCAGCGGCTGATAGGCCCACCAGTGCGCGCCGGCGAATGCCATGCCGCCAAAAATCAAGCCGTTCATGATTTCGCTGCTGACCGCGTACGCGATGCCCGCGACGGCGAGTGCTCCGATCACGCCTATCACCACACGCAGGCGATAGGTGCTCATCGCCCTCCCGCGACCGTCTTCCTGCGTGCGTAGAATCGGCTCTATTCGTTCAGCGTAGAGCGCCTTTAGGCCGTCTTCGTCGAAGTGCAGAAGATCGACAACGTTGCTCATGCTGCGGCGGCGCGCTCCAAGTCTTCTTTCAACGTTCGTGGCGCGATCCAATAGTGCCACGCACCCCAAAGACCTAATATCGAGAAGATGAACAACGCGTAACGGACGGCGTCTTTGTCGAAGATCGGTACAAACGCATCAGCGATCAAGCCGACGGCAAGTGGACCGACGCCTAAGCCGACGAGATTGATGACGAAGAGCAGCAGGGCTGAGGCGGTCGCGCGCATGCGAACGCCGACGAGGTTTTGCACCAACGCAAACGTCGGCGCGAGGTAGAGACCGCCGACCAAGATCGTCACCGTCATCAGCCAGAGCACCGTCGGCCGATCGTTCGACAGATAGACGCCGATGCTGAACGGTATGGAGAATACGATCGCGGCCGTGACGACCCAGGCGCTCCAGCCCAGATTGCGGCGCGACAGAACGTCGGCAAGATAGCCGCCCATAAACGTGCCGATGGCCGCAACAATGCCGGTTTGAAGGGCGAGATAGTTTGCGACTTGCGGCAGCGTCATCGCATGCGAGAACTGCAGGAATTTTGCTGTGAACGCGAGGCCGCCATAACCCACCGCCGTGATCAGCGTCGCGCCGATGATCGTGTGCACGAGCGACTTTTGCGACAGCATGAAGCGCGCAACCTCGCCAAGGCCGGGGGCAGCACCGCCCGCATCGACGCCGTCAGCGTGACCGCGCGGCGGCTCCTTGAATGCGAATGCAAAGTACAGTCCTAGCAGAAGCCCCGGAACGCCCAGCACGTAGAACGCAGCACGCCAGCCCCACTCGCCGCCAACCTGTCCGCCGACGATGTTGCCCAGCGCGGTGCCGAGCGGAACGCCAAGCGCATAGATCGCGAGCGCCGTCCCGCGTTGCGTCACCGAATAGAGATCGGAGATCATCGAGTGCGATGGCGGGCTGCCTCCGGCTTCGCCGACGCCCACCCCGACGCGGGCGGCAGCGAGTTGCCAGAACCCTTGTGCAAAACCGCAAAGGGTCGTCATCACCGACCACACAATCATTGATCCGATCAGAATCCACTTGCGGCTGAAGCGATCGGCCAGCAT
>JANLXP010000552.1:0-3236 GCA_031365165.1 Alphaproteobacteria bacterium | reverse complement strand
TTTGGAACTGTCGATCTTGAACGCGATCGACGGCTTGTCCTTCTGGAAGAAGTTCGTCCGCAGCGACGATTGGATGACGTTCCGGAAGCGCCGGATGATGCGGTCGTCGTCGAGGCTCGGCACCTTGGCCAGCGCTTCGTCGATCTCGCTATTGATCTTCGCTTCGATCTCCGCGCTGTTTTCCACCAAGGACGCGAACCGCGCCTTGAACAAGCGCACCAACGCCGAAGCGATACGCGGATTGCGCCCCAGCGCCTCTTCCATCAGTGCTTGGCTCGCGCCGAAGGCAGCTTGCCGCAGATATTTCGCGATCGCGCGCAACATCGCGACATCCCGCCAAGCCATCTCTGCCGACAACGTCAACCGGTTGAACCGGTCGCTCTCCGCGCCGCCGCGCCAAACCGTCATGAACGCCTCTTCGAAGAGGCGCATCGCGGTCTCGCGCTCCGGCGTCAACTTCCCGCGCAGTTTCAAATCGTGAATTGTGACCAACGCGTCGGCCCGCTTGACCGGGTAGTTCACTTCCTCGATGGCGCGCAGTCCGAAGTCTTCGAGAACCGGCAGCAGATCGGAAAGCTCGATCACTTCGCCCGAATGATAGATCTTGAAATAGATCAGGCCGTCGTTCGGATCCGTCCCGCCCGACGAGCGCAGTGCAAGCGCACCGGCGCCCGCTTGCGCAACCTCTTCGATCTTGCCGATATCGAGGATCGCCTCAGCTGGGCCAAACGCTTCGCGGTACGCTTCAGAGAACGCATTCGAATAGCGCGCGAAAATCGCATCCGCCTGCTCGGGCGCGATAGACCGTGAAAGCGCGTCCGAGAAATCGTCGCTCCACAGCCGCACCGCTTGCGTAAGCCGCGCCTTCAGCGCCACGTGATCGTATGTCTTCGGCCGCCCGTCTTGGAACATGACGGTGAAGTGGATGCGGGCCATCTGCCCTTCTTCAGTGTGCGGATAGGCGCTGGCAATCTGACCGCCCAGAGCTTCGGTCAGAATACCGCCGAGCGAACGGATCAACCCGCCGCGAAATTTGTCCGCCGGGAAGTACACGTGCACGGAGGCGAACCGCTCGAACGTGTCGAACCGGATGAAGACGTTTGTGTCCGGCCGGTCGCCGAGATGGGCGAGGGCCGGCCCCGTCCGCAAAAGGTCGGCTTCCGATACCTGAAACAGCTCGTCGCGCGGCAGATTGTGCAACACGACTGCGAGCGCTTTCGCGTTGTGACTGCCCTTCGGAAAGCCCGACTGCGCCATCACGTTTTGAACTTTGCGCCGCAGGAACGGGATATCGCGCGGGCTATCGTGATAAGCGGCCGACGTGAACAGCCCGACAAACCGCCGCTCGCCAATCAGCTTGCCGTCTTTGAACCGCTTGACGCCGATGTAGTCTTCTTGCACGCGCCGATGCACCGGCGACTTCTCAAGCGACTTGGTGACGATCAAGGGCGAGGGCTGCATCATGAACGCGCGCACTTCCGGCGTCATCGTTGCGCGGTCCGTACCCCGCCGGATCACGCGCCGCTCCGGATCGCGCAACAGTCCAAGCCCGGTCTCGGGCAAGGGTCTCAACTGCCCGTCGCCCTTCGGATCGAATGCATAATCGCGTGCACCCAAAAACGTGAAATGGTTCTGCTTCAGCCATTGCAGGAACGCGATCGTTTCCTCGATCTCTTCGCGCGGCGCCGGTGGCGAATTCTTGGTCAAGTCGGTGATCGCCTCGTCGACCCGCCCCAGCGTCGCCTTCCAATCGGAAACGGCTGCCGTGACGTCATGCAACACGCCCGAGACGCCGGCTTGGATGGAAGCTGTCTGCTCGGCCGTCCCCACCCGCGAAATCGCGACGCAGATCATGCTCTCTGCAGGCGCGTCGCCGCCGTCGAACACGAAGCTGCGGAATGCGCCGTTCGCGTCGCGCTTCACTTTGAAGATCGGATGAAACACGGCTTTGATCTTCAGGCCGCGCTCGCCCAGTTCGCTGAGCGTCGAGTCGACAAGGAACGGCTTGTCGTCGTTGATCGTGATAACCAGCGTCACCGGTGCTGCAAACCCGTCGCGTTGCGCTTCAGGCGTGAACACGCGCAGGAACGTTGTCCCGGGCTTGCGCTCGGCGGCGGCGCGCCAAAACAGTCGCGCGACCCCCGCCTGCATGTCGTTCGTAAACCCGGCAAGGTCTTCCGGCGCGGCACCGGCGAAGAAATGTTGCACGAACTGAGAGAACCCTTGCAGGTCGGCTTCCAGTGCAGCGGTCATGTCCAGCCATAGAGAAGGGCCGCAGAATCGATTGGGCGGCCGGGTGAGCAAGCGGCGCGGATATAGCCACAAATCGGCCCTCAAGTCCGCTTCTTTGCCGCGTCACTTGCACCCGCGTATCGCACATGCGAAGCGGACAGAAATGGAAACGGAAGTCGTCATCTTTGATACGGAATTCACCGCTTGGCGGGGTTCCGTGGAACGAAACTGGGCCGGGCCCGGCGAATTCCGCGAGATCGTTCAAATCGGCGCCGTGCGGATCGACGCCAAGACGCTGGTCGAGGTGGCCTCGTTCGCGGTGTTGATCCGGCCGGTCAAGAACCCGGTACTATCGGACTACTTCGTTGATCTGACCCGAATCACGAACGAGCGCTTGGCGGCAGAGGGAACTGACTTCGCGACCGGCGCAAAGGCGTTCGCGGCGTTTGCAGGCAAACGCCGGATGTATTGTTACGGACGCGACGATCGCGTCATCGCGCGCAACGCGGAACTGCTCGGCAAGCCGCATCTTTGGACGAACACGACCGCAGTCAATCTCAGAACATGGTTGGTCGATATCGGCATCGCGCTCGCCGGTATTTCATCGGGGGCGCTTGCCAAACACGTGGGCTCAGTCTCGCAAGGCCTCGCGCATGACGCGTTGATCGACGCGCGGTCTCTCGCTGAAGCGGTACGCTATCTCGTCAAGAATGGCGCGCCGAACCCGTTCGATAGTAGCGGTAGTGGCCGGTGATCGTGAGACCGAACAGCATGTCCTCGATCTGCGGCCCGAAGCCGATATTGTGCATCACAAGCGGACGCTTCCCGTCGGCTGAACGGCGCTCCGTCACCATGCCGATATGGGGCCGACCGTCAGCAAGGGCCCACGCAACGACATCGCCAGGCTTGTAGTCGTCGGCGTTCGCCGTAACGGGCAAGGACGCGTCGTGCCGGGAAAAGAACGTCGCCAAGTTCGGCACACGGCGGTGATCGATGTTCTTGTC
>JANLXP010000525.1:0-4658 GCA_031365165.1 Alphaproteobacteria bacterium | reverse complement strand
CAACCTGCGTTTGCCGCCGGTGTTGGATGCGGCCATGCGACTTCTAATCGTGACGCCGGATATGCATCGCGTGCATCACTCGACGGCGATGGGCGAGATGAATTCCAATTTTGGGTTCAATCTTTCGCTTTGGGATCGGCTGTTCGCGACTTATCGTAGCGATCCCATGGTCGAGCACGCGACAATGCCGATTGGCCTCCCGTCGTATCGCGGCGAACAACCCGTTCGGTTTCTGTGGCTGCTCCAGTTTCCGTTTGCGCGGGGACCTGCCGCATGAAGACGGTTTACATTCTGCGCCATGCGAAGTCGGACCAAGGCGACGGCTCGATCAGCGATCACGACCGGCCATTGAATGCCCGGGGTCGCGAAGTCGCGCCACAGATGGGTGCCTACCTGAAGGCCAAGGGATACAAGCCCGATCTCGTTCTCTGTTCGACCGCGCGACGCACGGTCGAGACGTGCGAGTTGGTGCGCCCGTCGCTGGGCGATATCACGGTGACGTTCGAGGAGGGGCTCTACCTCGCCGAAGCGCAAGCCATTCTGGGTCGCCTGCGCCGGCTTGACGATGCTCTTGGATCGGTCATGACCATTGGTCACAACCCGGGGCTTGAAGAACTGGCAGACGACCTCAGCCAATCGCCCAAGACGCCCGACGAGGAGCGGTTGCACCGGCGCTTGCGTGAGAAGTTTCCGACTTGCGCGCTCGCTGTTATTGCGGTTCCGGTCAAGCGCTGGCGGGAGATCAAGCCGGGCACCGGAACGCTGATCGATTTGATGCGGCCGCGAGACCTATAAGAAAAACAGACGCCGGAGGAATCCCATGGACGAAAGAATGACCGCGCTTGTGACGGGGGCGTCGGCCGGCATCGGCAAGGCGTTTGCCGATGTGTTCGGCAAGTACGGGTTCAATTTAATTTTGACGGCGCGCCGCGAAGATCGCCTGGCGGGAATCGCCACAGAACTTGCCGCCAAGCATCGCGTGCAAGCGCATGTGATCGCTGCAGATCTGGCCGATCCGGCGGCGCCGGCGCGGCTGGTGAACGAGATCAAGACGCGAGGATTGCGCGTTGACGCGTTGGTCAACAACGCAGGCTATGGCGTGCCGGGGGCTTACGTCGCGACGAAGTGGGATGACCAACGAAATTTTATTCAGGTGCTGATGTCGGCGCCGTGCGAACTCGCGCATCGGCTTGCGCCGGATATGGTCGCGCGCAAGCGCGGGTACATTATCAACGTCGCCTCGCTAGCAGGGATGATCCCAGGCACTGCCGGGTCCACGCTCTATGGCGCCTCGAAGAGCTTCATGGTGCAGTTTTCGCGGTCGCTGCATTTGGAGCTTGAGAAGGAGGGCGTGAATGTCACGGCGGTGTGTCCGGGCTTCACGTACAGCGAGTTCCATGACGTCGCGAACAATCGTGCCGAGGTGTCGAAGATGCCGGAGTTCATGTGGATGACGGCGGATGCGGTCGCGGAGGAGGGCTATCAAGCCGTCATGCGCAACAAGGCCGTGCACATCAATGGGCGCGTGAACAAGGGAATTGCACTGCTCGCGAAATATCTGCCGGATCAGCTGGGGCTTACGATCATGCGGGCGCGGTCGCGCGATCTTCGCAAGGCGGAATAGTCAGAGTGGCGGCTCGGGCTCGGCGTCGCGGCTGACGCGTTGATTGGGCCGGCCCAGATCGAGCTTTGGCCAGCCGTAAGCGATTTCGCGAAACGTCTTGCCCCACATTGGGTGCTGGCGTTCGGCGACAATTCGGCCGCCCATCGCCTCGTAGAAGAAGCGCGATGGATTGTCGGCAAGCGCCCAGATGATCATGCCGCTGTAACCGCCCTTCGAGAACAAGCGAAAGAGCGAAGCGAGCAGACCAGCGCCGATGCCTTGCCCGGTCCAGCCCGGCGCAACGTAGAGCGTGTAGACCTCACCCTCGAACGGCAGGGATTTGTCGCGCGTGGGCCCCGCGCTTGCGAAGCCGTAGATGTTCGACTTCGTATCGGCGGCAACGAGCACCGGATTGCGCAGGTTTGCCTGCTTGATTGTGCGGGTCCAGGTCGCTGCGTGATCCGCCTTCGACATGCGCAACAACCCCGCGTCGGGCAAAAGGCCCGCATACGTGTCGCGCCAGGATTCGACATAGACATGAGCAATGTCGGCCGCGTCGGTCGACCGTGCCATGCGGATCCCAATGCGGACCGTTTCTTCCATGCCGGTGTGCCTTCACAAAAAAGAAAGCGAGGAGTGAAGCATTTCACCCCTCGCGCCACAGTTCAACAAAATTACAGACAGGTGCGATTAGTAGGCGCCCATCGAATCCATGGTCGAAGCACCGGCAACACCGTCGGCGTTCAGGTTCTTCGACCGCTGATAGGCTTCGACCGCCTGCTTCACGTCGGCGTCGTAGTTACCGTCGATCGGACCTTTGTAGACGCCTGCGTCTTTCAAAGATTGCTGCAGACGCTCAACCTCAAGCCCCTTGTCGCCCGGTTGCAGGGCGTAGCCCGAGCGCTTGCCGGACTTTGCCTGATAAAGGCGCTGTTTCGACGCTTTCAGGTAGGATTTCTGCGCCGTCTCCGAAGCGGCGGCGCGGGACATCTGCTCGTTCTCGACGTTGAGAGCTTCGATCTTGCGGCGCACCCGTTCGTCGTTCAGCGACTTGTTCTTTTCTTCCAGGTCCTTGGCGAGCGCCGTCATGTTTTTCTTCGCTTCGTCGTGGCGGCCGGCTTGAACGAGCTTAACTTGCTCTTTCTGAACGCGATCGCTTTCGGCGAGCGTCGCTTGCGCTGAGGCTTCCTTGTTGCGCCCGCGATCGACGGCGGCGCGGTCTGTCGTCGTGTCGACGCTGAGATTTTGGCTGAAGCTCTTCGCCTCGCCGCCTTTGGCCGTTTTGTAGTTCACCGTTACCTGGCCAAGGTCGACGCGCCCGGACGACGGGGTTGCGACTTCCATGCGCAACAGCACCGCACGCTTTTCGCCACCGAAGACGTCTTCGAGGCCGCGCTTTGTCTCGCGCGTGCCAGAGGCATCGTCATAGCCCACGACTTCGACCTTGCGGACGATGGCCGTGCCGCTGAAGCGGATTTCGACGTCGCGGGCGACGGTATCAAACAGCGAGCCTAGTTCTTCCTGGAATACGCGCGCCATTTGCGTCGGATGCTCGATGTAATAGTAGCGGCCACCACCATTCTCGGCGACGGCTTGCATCAGGTCTTCGTCGTAGTCGCGGCCGAGGCCCATGGCAGAAATTCTGATTCCGTCATGTTTGGCACCGCGCACAAGACCGGCAATCTCCTGCGGGTTCGTAACGCCGACATTGGCAAGGCCGTCGGACATCAAGATGACGCGCGTGATCGTGCCGTCGGCGCGGGCGGGGCCGCCGAGCGCGTTCTTTGCCTCGTCGACGCCGCGCATCATACCGCCGGTTAGATTGGTGGAACCGCGCGGATCGAGGCGATCGATCATCGCCTTGACTTCGCCAGTGTTGCCGACACGACGAGCGGGCCACATGAGCGTGATCGTGTCGTCGTATTCAACGATCGAGAGCGTGTCGCGATTTCCTAGACGGTCGACAGCGAGCTTCGCTGCACGGCGCAGATATTCAATCTTGCCTTCGTCCGACATTGAGCCAGAACGATCCAGTACGAGTGACAGGTTAAGCGGCGGGCGCTCCTTAACGGCGCCGGGGTCGACATCGATGCCTTCAAAATTGACAACGGCGTAAACGACCGTGTTTCCTCCGCCGAGCACGATGGGTTGGTCGAGTTGCACGCTGCCCGTCAGCGGTTCTTTTGCGCTGGCCGGCAGTGCCGCGCCAATCATCGCGATGCTGCAAAATGTGGCAGTGGCGGCCCGTCGGAGAACGTGGCCAATATCAACAGGAATTCGGTCCAGCATGAATTACTCTCCCTTGGGGGTGTTTGCGGGGTTTCCCGCAAGCCGAGCCGCATGCGCGGACCCGGCATTGATCAAGGACCCAGTGACCTTGAAACCAAGCGGAGATAAAACGCTTGCTGTGGCGCAAAGCGGCCCGGAATGCGGCGGGATTGCGACGTTTGCTGCGGCGTATGCAACACGCGCGAATCGCAATGTTTTGCGGGCGCGAGAAAACTCTAGGATGAGCTTGACGAAGCTGTACACTTATTCATGCGCAAATCACCTCTGCGAGAAAACCGTTGCGGATCACGGGTTTCCCAAAGGTTTACGATTGCTTTAGGGGATCACGGCACTATTTTTGAAACTTGAGCATAGTTGGCCCTTTTTGGCCCAGCTGCCGCCTCGACGCCACCGCAGACGTTTGAGCGGCCGTGCAGTCAAAAGAGCCTTACGGAGATAGGCGGCAGCTCATGAGCAACTCCCTTGACGTCTTCGACGCGTTCACTCGTGCATATGCGCGCGAGAAGTTTGAGACGATGTCATTGCGCGATTACCTGTTGGCAGCGCGCGACAATCCGATGATGTACGCAAGTCCTTCGGAACGCATGATCGCAGCGATCGGCGAACCCGAACTTCTCGATACATCGCGCGACACGCGTCTGTCGCGGATGTTCTTCAATCGTACGATCAAGCGATATCGTGCGTTCGAAGGCTTCTTCGGGATGGAAGATACGATCGAACGTATCGTCGGCTACTTCAAGCATGCGGCGCAGGGCTTGGAAGAGCG
>JANLXP010000651.1:0-3386 GCA_031365165.1 Alphaproteobacteria bacterium | reverse complement strand
CGTGATGTCGGACTTGGAGAATGCGGGCCTGCTTGCGGCGCCGCATACCAGCGCCGGACGCGTGCCGACGCAGCTTGGGCTTCGCATGTTCGTCGACGGGTTGCTGGAAGTCGGCAATCTGGCGCCGGAAGAGCGCAAAGGAATCGAAGGCCAGCTTGCGGCAAGCGGGCGCAAGCTCGACGACGTGTTGATGCAAGCGTCGGCGATGCTTTCGGGATTGAGCCAGTGTGCTGGGTTGGTCGTCACGCCGAAGCGCGATCCCACGCTGAAGCATGTCGAGTTCGTGCCGCTCGCGCCGCAGCGGACGCTGGTCATCATGGTCGGCGAGGACGGGTCGGTCGAGAACAGGATCGTCGAGACGCCGTTGGGTCTGCCACCATCGACCTTTATCGAGGCCGGAAACTATTTAAGCGCGCGGATGCGCGGGCGAACCCTTGAAGAAGCGCGCAGCGAAATCTTGGGCGAACTCACGACGCAAAAGGCCGAGCTCGACGGGCTTGCGACGAAATTGGTTGAGGCCGGACTTGCCGAATGGGGCGGGTTGCAGAGTACGACACCCTCGCTCATCGTTCGCGGTCAGGCGCGGTTGCTGGAAGATGTCGGTGCAACCGGCGAACTTGAACGCATCCGACAGTTGTTCGACGACATCGACCGCAAGAACGACTTGATCCAATTGCTCGAGCTTGCGAAACAAGGCGACGGCGTGCGTATCTTTATCGGCGCCGAAAACAATCTTTACTCGTTATCGGGTTCGTCGGTGATCGCAGCACCCTATTCGGATGAATCGCATCGGATCGTCGGCGTGATCGGCGTGATCGGTCCGACCCGCGTCAATTATGCGCGGATCGTGCCGATGGTCGACTACACCGCGCGCGTCATCAGCCGATTGATCAGTCAGCAGAAGTGAACGGAAGTCTTTGAGACAATGAACAAGCCGCGCAACGGAAACGACCCCGCACAGCCGAGCCCTGGCCCCAACGTCGATCCTGCGAACGACGAGACGCTGGACCTGACGAGCGCCGATATAGCGCGCGAGGCCACCCAGATCGCGGTGCTTCAGCAAGAGGTCGCGGAGCTTAAAGACCGCTACCTGCGCGCGGTCGCGGAAGTGGAGAACGTGCGTAAGCGGGCGGAACGCGAGAAGGTGGATGCTGCGCAGTTCGCGTTCGGGAAGTTCGCCCGCGATGTCTTGAACGTCGTCGACAATTTCTCACGCGCGTTCGAAGCCTTGAAGCCCGACGTGCGTGCGTCGATGCCGAAGGAGGTTGCCTCCGTCGTGACCGGCATCGAGGCGACGCAGCGGGAGCTCTTTACGATCCTTGAGCGGCACGGGATCAAGCGTATCGAAGCGCAGGGACAACGCTTCAACCCGAATCTGCACCAGGCGGTGGCCGAAGTGCCGAGCCGCGAACATCCGCCGGGGACGGTGCTTGCCGTCGCACAACAGGGTTACATGATCGGCGGGCGCTTGTTGCGCGAGGCGATCGTTGCGGTGTCGACCATGCCACCCGCGGCATCGGGCGAAGACGACGGTGCGGCTCCGGCCAACGGCGACGCTACGCCGAAATAACGGTCAGCTTCCGCCGTCGTGGCCATGGTGGCCGTGACCATCATCGTCGCCGCCATCACCGTCTTGCGAGAAGGCACCGAACCAGCCGCCATTATCGCTGCTCGAGCGGCGCCCGAGCCGCGCGTCGCGGCGTTCGACATGCAACGCGCCGGCGATCAGCATGTAGACCGTGCCGATGAACACACCGATGATGCCGAGCGCGACCCATCCGTTGCCGGAGATCGTCGGCGTGCGCGCGATGATGTTGGCGGCACTTGGCCCCGCCGTGGCGGCGACCGAAGCGGCCGCGATACTTAACCTGTGAACGACAAAACTTGGCGTCATTGCCTGAACCCCGAAGCTTCCCTTGCCATGCGCCTATTATGTGGGGTCGCTCAATGGCGAATGTGTGGCCGGGGCCAAGATTTGATCGGTCTGAAATATCTGGCGCCAGCCTTGGAAGCTGGCGCCAAATCGCTCTGTTCAGCCGTATTGGGCGGAACGGGTGAAGGCGACGAAGTCTTGGTCGGCTTCCAGCGAAGTCACGGCGCCGCAGCGATTGCGTAGCCCCGCTTCCTCGCGCTTGTACTTGTCGACTTCCGCAAACAAGCGCGGACCCTCATTCTGAACGTAGATCATGACCACAGGGCTTGGGCCGTTCATGTCGGTTCGGGTTCGGGCCCAATATGCGTTCCACCGGCGACTCAGATCCTCACCCCGCTTGTCCAAGCGTTCGACGGCCGCGTAGCATTCCGAGAACGACCGGCCCATTGCCAATAGGCGACCAGTCACGGGCAGGTAACGCTCGAACCCGGTCGGACCTTGCACAGCGACAGGCGCAAAGCCCGCGGCCCAATCGGCTGCATAGAGATAGGGCTGGGCACCTAGCGCGCGAAAACGCCAGAGTGCGCCGACATGTTCGACCTCTCCGATGCGTGTGCCGGGTGCTAGCGCCAAGCATTCACCGCTTTCAAAGCCGTAGCGCACGCTTGGGTCATTCGCCCCCAAGCGCCCAATGACGGCTGCGTTTTGCGGCGAGAAGCAGGCATAGGTCGGACGTGCGGCGTCTGCTTGCGCGCCCGTAAGTGTCAATAGCGATGTTACTGAGGCCAAGAACGCGGCCCAACCCACTGTACGTGACATGGTCGGCCTCCTCGTCATTTTGACGCGCAAAGCATACGCCTGACGCAAAGGGCTAGAAAATCACGAATTTTGGCGCCGACCGGCAGTTGCGGCCCAGGGGGGCGACCCCTATATCTGCCCTCGAACCCGCAGAAAATTGCGGGATAATCGACAGCGTTCCAACTGATTTGGGTGGGGATGGCGGTGGGCGCCTCAAGTTTCGAGGGCCCCGGATCATCCGCCGAAGAAGAGAGGTTTTGACAGCATGGGTAAAGTAATTGGGATCGACCTTGGCACCACGAACTCGTGTGTGGCCATCATGGAAGGGTCGCAGCCGAAGGTGATCGAAAATGCCGAGGGCGCGCGGACGACCCCCTCGATCGTCGCCTTCACGAAGGACGGCGAACGGCTGGTCGGACAGGCCGCCAAGCGCCAGGCGGTCACCAACCCCGAATTCACCTACTTCGCAATTAAGCGCCTGATCGGGCGTAAGTTCGAAGATCCGATGACCCAAAAGGACATCGGCATGGTGCCCTATAAGATCATCAAAGCCGACAACGCCGACGCGTGGGTGTCGGGCCGCGACAACGAGAAGCTCTCACCGAGCCAAGTGTCGGCCTATACGCTGCAGAAGATGAAAGAAACAGCGGAAGCCTATCTCGGCGAGAAGGTGACGCAGGCCGTCATCACGGTGCCCGCGTAATTTAACGACGCG
>JANLXP010000439.1:0-7908 GCA_031365165.1 Alphaproteobacteria bacterium | reverse complement strand
CGCCGAAGTCGGCATAGGCGCCGTCGCCGCCGACCGCTGACCGGCAACTGGTCCCGTCGGCAGTACGCACTTCGTCCGCTCCATTCGGCAACACTGTTTGCGGCAGCGTCACGCCGTAGTTTTCGCTACGGGTAAAGAAGTCGCCGGCCTTAGCTGCTGACGCGCAAACGCTCGCCACGATTAGGAAGCACCAAAGTGCTTCCCGAGATACTTTCCGCATACTTGGGTCCTTATGACGGCTGACTGTCCGCGCGCGCGTATCTGCGCTTCGGCGCTCGCCTGGCCCATGAAAATCCCTTCGGCACATACCCTGACTTTGCGCTGCGTCGCGCCAGCAAAAGAGACGATGACCGTCACGGCCCGCGTCTCGTTCGCCGGAATGCGCAGTCTTGGCTTGCTTATGTCAGCTTCGATCTCTTTGTAGTTTTCGTCGTACGCTTTAATCTCGAACGTCTGTGGCGTTTCGTATGGATTGCCCACGGTGAGACGCACCGCAAATTTTTCATCGAAACTCTTGGCCACAGCGCGCATCGGAGCAACCGCCTGCGCATGAGCGGCCGAAAGCGCGGCGCAGGCCCCACCCACAAAGAACAGTCGCTTACTCACACCGCACCGTAACCGCGGCTGTGTAGGCGCCTGTCGTAAAATTGCCGCTCGACTTCGTCGCCGTAAGGCCAACATCGACCGTCGAGATGCCGATTCCGAGCAACGACGCGACCGTCCCCGTGACATTCGTCGCACTTGTCACACCGGTCAGGTTATAGGTCGTCGCGAACCTGACATTCGTGCTGTCGCCGACCGTGAACGACGAAGGAGCTTCGGCGGTAATGTGAAATCCGCTGCCGGTTGTGAGCGCGGCGACGAAGCTTCCCGAACCGAGCGAGTTCGTCGACGACAAATTCGTGTAGGTCGCGTTAGGCATCAACACGCCCGTCGCTCCCGCAGTCAGGACACACGCGTTGACGATCGCGCCAGTGAATATCGCAGGTGTTGTCGTCGCGGACGCCGCGACGACGGTCAACGACCACATCGCGACGAGCGAAAAAAATCTATTCATGTTCGGCCCCTCTCAACGCGACGATGGACGCACATCGCGCGTGCCGTTCACCAATAATCGTCGAGAGCTAAACAATCGTTACGATGAAAAGCAGCGAACGCCGGAGCAAATAAATCGTGCCCGAGTGCGCGTTCATGCATCAAGAAATATTCGATGCATCGCCGACAACTCTGCTGAAGACTGCACTACAGTGCTGCAGCAACGAAAAACCATTCTGATGTGAAAGTGATCGACTTGAAACGCCAAGCGCAAAATTGGAATCCCCGCACACTGGGTTTCGGCCAGGCACATGTCCGGCTTGGTTCTTCAACTACATCCTGAATACACCGAAATTCGTCCGCGGGATCGGCGCGTTCAGCGTCGCCGACAAAGCGAGCGCCAACACCCGCCGCGTCTCGCTTGGCGCGATGATGCCGTCGTCCCAGAGGCGCGCCGTGGCAAAGTACGGGTTCCCCTCTTCCTCATAGCGAGCGCGAATTGGCGCCTTGAACGCCTCCTCCTCGGCAGCCGACCAAGCCTCCTTGCGCGCCTCCATCCCGTCGCGCTTGACCTGCGCGAGTACACTCGCCGCCTGCTCGCCGCCCATGACCGAGATCCGCGCGTTCGGCCACGCGAATAGAAACCGCGGTCCGTAGGCGCGCCCACACATGCCGTAGTTGCCCGCGCCGTACGAGCCGCCGATGATGAGCGTGATCTTTGGTACCTGCGCGCAAGCGACGGCGGTGACCATCTTCGCGCCGTCCTTGGCGATGCCGCCGGCCTCGTATTTCGCGCCCACCATAAAGCCCGCAATGTTCTGCAGGAACAGCAAGGGGATGCCGCGCTGACATGCGAGCTCGATGAAGTGTGCGGCCTTGAGCGCCGATTCAGAAAACAAAATCCCGTTGTTCGCCAAGATCGCGACCGGCACGCCCCAAATATGGGCGAAGCCGCAGACCAACGTCGTGCCGTAGAGCTTCTTGAACTCGTCGAACACCGAGCCGTCCACCAACCGCGCAATCACTTCGCGCACATCGTATTGCGTGGAGAGCGCTTGCGGCACGATCCCGTCCAACTCCGCGATGTCGTAGAGCGGCTCCACCGGCTCGCGCATCACAACCTCCGGCCGCTTCGCGCGATTCAATGTCGTCACGATCCGCCGCGCCAGCGCGAGCGCGTGGCTGTCGTCCTGCGCATAGTGATCGGTCACGCCCGAGCGCCTGGAATGCGTGTCGGCTCCGCCAAGTTCCTCAGCGGTCACCACTTCGCCGGTCGCTGCCTTCACGAGCGGCGGCCCGCCTAAGAAGATCGTCCCCTGATTGCGTACGATGATCGTCTCGTCAGACATCGCGGGGACATAGGCCCCGCCCGCCGTGCACGAGCCCATGACGACCGCGATCTGCGGGATGCCCATCGCCGACATGTTCGCTTGATTGTAGAAAATCCGCCCGAAGTGCTCGCGGTCGGGAAAGATCTCGGCCTGGTTCGGCAAATTCGCGCCGCCCGAATCGACGAGATAGATGCAGGGCAGCCGGTTCTCGCGCGCCACTTCCTGCGCCCGCAAATGCTTCTTCACGGTGATCGGATAATACGTGCCGCCCTTGATCGTCGCATCATTGCAGACGATCACGCACTCCTGCCCCTCCACACGCCCGATACCTGTGATGATCGAGGCCGCATGAATGTCGTCGTCGTACACGCCCGCAGCCGCAAGCGGCGACAACTCCAAGAACGGCGTTCCCGGATCAAGCAGCCGGTTCACCCTGTCCCGCGGCAACAACTTCCCACGCTCCACATGCCGCGCCCGGGACCGATCATCCCCGCCGAGCGATGCGGTCGCAACCCGCGCCGCCAACTCCGAAGTCAGCCGCGCCATCGCCGCGGCGTTGGTCTTGAAGCGCTCGTCGCGCGTGGAAATGGCAGAGGTCAGTCGGGACATGGACAACCCGTTCAAGAGTGGTGAGTCGCAGTTATACGAGACCGGCGTTGGAGGCCAACAATCAAAAGAACCGTCATGGCCGGGCTTGCCTGCCCGCCGTAGCCGCTTGGCGTAGGCGGGACCCAGCCATGACGAATAATTTTAGCTCAGCGGCACCGGCCCGTGCCGGCATTCGCCTCGCCCGCGCGAAGCGCCGGCAATTGCCCGTCGAGATAGATGCGATAGCGCGCATGTTCGCGCACACCTTCCTTGCCGGTATCGATGAGCACAAACGCGGTTTGCGTCTTGGCACTGGTCAGCTTGTACCAGCTCAGCTTCTGCTCGGTGTAGACCTTGCCGCAGCGCGCCAGCGTGACCGTAAAGCCGTCCGCCCGAAACGCCTTCAAGAGAAGCGCTTCCTCGCCGCGCGGATGCGAGCCGCCCTCTTCCATCCTAAGCATGCGCGCTGACTTTGCGTCGCCCGTCGCCATGGTCGAGAAGTCGCGCTTCGCGAGCGACACCATGCCGGTGCCGTTGAGCGACCATGTATTCGGATCGTCGTCATAAGCCAACTTTTCGTCATGCGGGTAGAGCTTGCCCGGCGTCCACGCGAAGCCCGGCAGCCGCGTACGCATCGTGTCCCATGAATAGGGCTGCGCCTCGCCAGTCGCTGGGATCGCCGCGGCAATGGTTTTCGCGATCACCTGATGCGGCAGCGATGAGGACACCGGTTTGCCCGCGGCAGCCGACGCGCCACACGTTTCGCTGTACATCGAGAGTTCCGCCGGATCGAGCCCCGGCAAATCCGGCCCGCTGCTGTAGCCCACGCCCTCACACCGCTTGGCCCCGCAGGAAGTGGTGAGCGAAACGTAGCCCGCGGCCTTGCCGGCGTTCTTGACCCGCCACCATTTCGAATTGTGCTGCACATCGTCCGGCTTGATCGGACACCGCGCGACCACGGGACTGAGACCCGCGCGCGTCATCGCGTCCACCAGCGCCGCCTCACCCACATGGGCGCCGCTGTTCTTGACGTAGAAATTGAACGTCATCGTACGCGCGCCGGTCACCATCAACGTCACGGGCTGTCCGCCGATCTTGGCCGCGCCATAGCGTGTGAAGCAGCCGCCGTCCGGAAGGCAGTCCTGCAGCATATTGGGCGGGAGCGGTTTCCACGCGACGGCCTTGACCTCTTCGATCGACTGCCAATCGCTGCCATGCGCCATCATCCCTTTGATGAGGCCAACGACATCATCGGCCGCCTTGCCGGTCGCCAAAGCTGCGGCCGCGACACCCGTCAGCATGACAGACGCTACGATGCCTATGAAAGCGCGTGAGAATTGCAAGGTGTCCTCCGAATTTCGGCTAGGGTGCAAGTGTGTTCATGAAGGCGTTGCCGATGCCATGCATCACGCCGACAAGCCAGATATTTCGTGTGCGATGGAAGATGAAGGCAAAGAGCAGCCCAATGGCGAATGTCGCGGCAATTGTCACGACCGTCGCGTTCATCGTCTCCGGCCGAGCAGCCATCAGATGATAGAAGTGCAGCGGCCCGAATGTGAACGCGAGATTGGCTGCGAGCACCCCCGCCACGCTGCCCCACCGTCGCGTCAATTCGGTTTGCAGCAAGCCGCGGTAGATGACTTCCTGGTAGAAACCCCACAGCACTTGCGGCCCGATGAGAAACGCCGCGGCGATCCACGGCGCCTGACCACCGTCCAAGAGGCCCAATTCGGCACCGCGCAGCGCGACAAAGGCAACGCCCGCGCCGACGACAATTTGCAAAAAGTAGATCTGCTCGGTCGGCGTCCATTTGAGCGGCGACAAGAACCCGACATCGGCGAGCCGCACGTTCGCCCACAGTTTGACCGCGACCAACGCTTCGAGAAGCAGCGTCCCGATCCGCAGCCAAGCCGGAGGCTGGGGCAAACCAAACAGTTCGAGAATGTGGGTCCGCGGGCCGATCACGAGCTCAAGGACGAGCACGATGACGAGAAGGCGAAAGCCGGCGCTTGCCGTGTACGCCGGCATTTCGCGCTGGTCGAACAGCAGAAAGATCCCGCGCAGAAACGGGGTCAGGGTGCGGGATCGCACCTCACCTGGTGCGCCGAGGTTCGACATGGATTGCGCCGTTATTCGGGCATGGCTTGGCCGACCCAACGTCTCTATCGCAATCCCGAGCGCCACTCCATGAAAAGATCATGTCGCGCTCGGACCGCACTCGCTTCGCACGCGTGTTGCGCCGCGCGCCGCTCGCTCAAACCAGGTCGGTGGCCGCCGCAAGCCGCCCGTCTTCCGCCACGCTGGACGCGGGGGTCGCGTGGACCGTCGACACCAGCGTGACGGTGGCCACGATCACGATGGCCGCAACGATCGACCAGGCGATCCAATCTCGGGGGTAGCTCTTCATCGGTTCTCTCCCTGCAAAGTCGCCATCAGCGTCAGCGCGGCGATGAGAGTGAGCAACTCACGAGTGATTGATAGCGACGGAGCGCACCGGGCCGACAACGCACACGAAGCGCACGAACGCGCGCGCATCGCCGGATGAAGTCCGTGTCATGCTTCAACATCGCGTGAGAGCTAGACCGGCGGCAGCCCCGCCAAGCCCGCGACCCAATTCGCGATCGCGTGCCAAGCCGAAGTCGTGCTGAGCGGCACGCGGATGAACTGCAGGACAAGAAGCACGGGACCGCCGATCAGATAGACCGGATGAACTTTACCCCGCGTGCGCCAGTCGTAGATCATGGCGGCGACGATCAACACGTCCACCAACAACCCCGGCCCAATCGAGATCGCGACCGGCCCCGGCGCCGTCTCCGCCGGCGACAGGCCGTGCGTCTCTGGCGGCGCGAACAGCACGAAGAACCAGCGCGCCGCCGCCGCTTGGAGGATGGAGACGGTGGCGAGGAACATGAGCCGTTTGTGCGCGTCCGGCTTGTCGATGTTGGCGATCGCGAGCGCAACGACCGCCGCGAAGAACACGATGGCGCTCAACGAGACGATGGAAAACTCCCGCCCCGCCAACGCTACGCCGAGCTCACCGGCCTTCGCCATCGCGCGCAGCGCCGCCAGCACGCCGACAATGCACATGGCGGTCGCGAGCGAGATGCCGAGCAACCCCATCGCCCGATGCCGCATGACATTGCCGCGCGCGACGAGCCAACACTGCGACAGGAAAAACAGCGCCCACGCCGAAAACAGCAGCGCGTGAATATAAATGATCGGCGCGGCTTGGAAACTGCCGAGCCGCAGCCAAAACGTTGGCGCAAAGCCCAAGAAGGCGACGGCGACGCACGCCCACGCCAGCCACAGATAAAACTGCCGCTCACGAACGATCGGCGAGGAGTCGAGTGAAGTAGCCGTCATGCTGTTCAAGCCCCGAATGCGAAGCGCAGCATATCACAACAAAAAAGTTCGTCATGGCCGGGCAAGCGAAGCGCGACCCGGCCACCCAGCGACGTGGAACACAGCGTTTGAAATAGAGACACTAATCCTGGGACCGCCGGCATCCTGCCGGCTCTTTCTGAAGCTCCACCGCCCAAGAGCCGGCTAGAAGCCGGCGGTCCCAGGACTAGAGATAAGCCCGGCCATGACGAACTTATTGTTAGTCCACCATCTCGAACGTCAGCCCGGCGTGCTCGACCAGGCGCTCGATCAGCCGTGTCCCCATCGCGGATGCCGGCGTCCAGAACCCACCGGCGACATCCTCCGCCGGCAACTCCGACAAACAGATCGCGGCCTCTGCGATCATCTTTGCGGTGGAGCCGTAGCCGGGGTCGCGGTCGCCGGTGACGCGGGCTTTGAACTTGGCGCCATCGGCCGCGGTGCCTAAGAACAAAAGCTCGTAGCTGCCGCGCTCGCGTTGTTCGGCGCTGGGCCCTTCGCCGGGCTTGGGCAGCAAGAAGCGGTTCAAGAGCGCGCGCGTGGGCGGGAACGCGGCGGCGAGCCCGAACGCGCCCATCGCCCCGGTGACGGCGATCGCTGCCGGCGCGCCGAGCACGCCGCCGCCCGTGAGCATCGCCTCGTCGTATTGGAAGTCGCGGCCATAGGCGTAGTTCAAAAGCGCGTTCGACCGGTGCACGACGCGCGTGTTGATCGCGCCCATGACGAAGGGCGCCGTCCACGAACCCGCGGCGCCGTCATAGGTGACGGGGATCGCGCCCGGCTGGCGCGGCCCTTGGCGCGCGCCTTTCGGGTTCAGCGCGAACGGATTGGCGAGCATGGCGCGCACGGAAGAATCGCCCAGCGCCTCTTCGACCAGGTTCATCATGCTGGCGATCGTGCCGCCGCTGGCCCCGCCCTTCATCGACTTCACGCGCATGGCGATGGCGGTGCAGGGCTGGCCCGTGCGTTGGCGCACCGCGTTGTTCAAGAACAAGACGCCGAGGTCGGAGGGAATGGAATCGAAGCCGCAGCACGGCACGATCCGCGCACCGGAGGCCGCGGCCGCATCGTGATGCGCGTCGATCATGCGTTGGATCCACGGCGCCTCACCCGTGAGGTCGCAATAATCCGTGCCCGCGGCCGCACACGCCGCGACGAGCTCGGACCCGTATTTCGCATAAGGCCCGACGGTGGTGAGCACCACCTTCGTCTGGGCGGCCAGCGCATCCATCGCCGCGCGATCGGACGTATCGGCAACGATGGTCGCCACCCGTTCGCCCCGCGTCCCGAGCGAATCCTTGACAACCGCAAGCTTGCCCGCATTGCGCCCCGCCATCGCCCAACGCAACCGATTACCCCCAGCCCGCGCCGCCAACACATCGGCGATCAACGCTCCGACATAACCGGTGGCACCGACGAGGATGATGTCGTAGGCCGTTTCGGCCCCAGATTTTCCATTGGTCATGGGCAGTGTTCCGCGTTTTGCATGCCGACACTATGTACCCTACCAACGGCGGATCGACATGTTATTGAGTCGAATTATGCGGCCTGGACAATCCCCCGCCGGTTGTCT
>JANLXP010000370.1:0-2336 GCA_031365165.1 Alphaproteobacteria bacterium | reverse complement strand
CTTGACCACGCGGCCAAGCCCCTGACAAGTCGGGCATGTCCGCTCGATCGTGAAGAAGCCTTGCTGCGCGCGCACTTTGCCGACGCCAGAACACGTCGGACACGCTTGCGGCTTGGACCCCGCCTCGGCGCCGGAACCACTGCACGCTTCGCACGCGACCGAGCCCGGGATGCGGATCGTTGCGGTCTTGCCCGCATACGCATCGTCGAGCGAGATTTCCATGTTGTAGCGCAGGTCCGACCCGCGCGACGCGCGTTGCGCACCGCCGCCACGGCGCGTTCCCATGAACTCGCCGAAGAGATCGTCGAACACGTCCGTAAACGAGGTCGAGAAGTCGAACCCGGCGCCGGGTCCGCCGCGTGAGCCGCCGGGACCTTCGAATGCCTGATGTCCGTACTGATCGTAAGCCGCGCGCTTCTGATCGTCTTTCAGAATGTCGTAGGCTTCGTTCAGCTCTTTGAACTTCTGATCGGCGCCCTTGTCGTCGGGATTGCGGTCGGGATGAAGCTCTTTCGCCTTCTTGCGATAGGCGGCCTTCAGTTCATCGGCAGTCGCCCGCCGCTGAACACCCAGAATCTCATAGAAGTCACGCTTGGACATTCGTCCTGCCCGGCACTCTCAAAGAAGGCTGCTCGATCGGCAAAGGAGCGCGCGCGGGTTAGCGCGCGCCGCCCTTCTTTTTCTTCTCTTCGTCCACTTCTTCGTAGTCGGCATCGACCACGTTGCCGTCGCCGCCGTCTGTCGAGGTACCGCCGCCGGCTTCACCCGTCGGGCCGCCAGGAGCACCGCCTTCGGGGCTCATGCCTTTGTACATCGCCTCGCCGAGCTTCAGCGAAGCTTGGTGGAGCGCGTCGGTCTTCGAGCGGATCAACTCGGCGTCTTCGCCTTTGACCGCGTCCCTAACTGCAGTCGCCGCGTCTTCGATCGCCGTGCGTTCGGTCTGGCCGACCTTGTCGCCGTGCTCTTTCAGAGCCTTCTCGATCTGATGGACGGCAGCATCCGCATGGTTGCGTGCCTCCACGAGCTCGCGGCGCTTCTTGTCTTCGCCGGCGTGCTCTTGCGCTTCGTTCATCATTTTCTGGATGTCGGCTTCGCTGAGACCGCCAGAGGCCTGAATGCGGATCGCTTGTTCCTTGTTCGTGGCCTTGTCCTTCGCCGCCACGTTCACGATGCCGTTCGCGTCGATGTCGAACGTGACCTCGACCTGCGGCATGCCGCGTGGCGCAGGGGGGATGCCGACGAGATCGAACTGGCCCAGGAACTTGTTGTCCGCGGCCATCTCGCGCTCGCCCTGGAAGACGCGGATCGTCACCGCGGTCTGGCCATCCTCAGCCGTCGAGAACACTTGAGATTTCTTCGTCGGGATCGTCGTGTTGCGATCGATCAGGCGCGTAAACACGCCGCCCAACGTCTCGATGCCGAGCGACAATGGCGTCACGTCGAGCAACAGAACGTCTTTGACTTCGCCCTTCAGCACGCCCGCCTGAATCGCAGCGCCGATGGCCACGACTTCGTCCGGGTTCACACCCTTGTGCGGTTCCTTGCCGAAGAACTCTTTGACGATCTGCTGCACCTTCGGCATGCGCGTCATGCCGCCGACGAGCACGACCTCGTCGATGTCGGCCGGCGTCACGCCCGCGTCCTTCATGCACGCCTTCAACGGTGCGAGCGTCCGCTGCACCAAATCGTCGACGAGCGACTCAAGCTTCGCGCGCGTCAGCTTCGTTGTCAGATGCTTCGGACCGGATGCATCCGCCGTGATGAACGGCAGGTTCACTTCGGTCTGCAGCTGCGACGACAACTCGATCTTCGCCTTCTCCGCCGCCTCCTTCAGACGCTGCAGGGCCAGCCGGTCCTTGCGCAGGTCGATGCCTTGATCCTTCTTGAACTCGTCCGCCAAGAAATCGACGAGCCGCATGTCGAAGTCTTCGCCGCCCAAGAACGTGTCGCCGTTCGTGGCCTTCACCTCGAAGACGCCGTCGCCGATTTCCAAGATCGAAATATCGAACGTGCCGCCGCCAAGGTCGTAGACCGCGATCGTGCCTGCTTGCTTCTTGTCGAGACCGTAGGCGAGCGCAGCCGCCGTCGGTTCGTTGATGATGCGTAGAACCTCAAGACCGGCGATCCGGCCCGAGTCCTTCGTCGCCTGGCGTTGCGCGTCGTTGAAATATGCCGGCACCGTGATGACGGCCTGCGTGACCTTCTCGCCGAGATAGGCTTCCGCGGTTTCCTTCATCTTCTGCAGCGTGTAGGCCGACACTTGGCTCGGCGAGAGCTTCTCGTTGTCGCGGCCCGACACCCACGCGTCGGCGTTGTCGGCTTTGATGATCTTATAG
>JANLXP010000361.1:0-10283 GCA_031365165.1 Alphaproteobacteria bacterium | reverse complement strand
TGATGCGCGCGGGGATGCTCAAGACTTGACGTCGAGCTTCTTCAATATGTCTTCTATCTGCTTCTGCATATCCGCATCCGGATGGCGCGCGATCGCGGCTTTGTAGTCGGCGATCGCTTTATCCCGCTTGCCGGCTTTCTGGTAGGCCTGGCCGCGCAGGACGTACGCCCAAAAGTCGTCGGGCTTCAGCTTCATAGCAAGCGTGTAGTCGGCGATGGCGCTCTCGGTGTCGCCCTTTTGGAAATAAAGATTACCGCGCTGGTTGATGACGACGTCGTTTTTCGGCTGGTTCTTGATGATGTCGCTGAACACTGCGATGGCGGCGTCGTGCGCGTCTTCGGGCTTGGCCAGATAGGCGCAGCGCAAGACCATGTCTTCCGAGGCTTCGAGGTCGCGCTCGCAGGCGGCCTTATCGTCGTAGGCGATGGCGCCGGGTTGCACTTCCGGAAACACCTCGACCTGGTGCCAAGCCGCGCGCCAGGGCTCTTGGGCGGCGAACGCGCAAGGTGCGCCGAAGAGCAACAGGGCGGCGACGGCGATGCGGTTCATGAGGGTGGCCTCAACGGTGACTGCTTCGTCGTGCAGCCTAAGGCGCGGGTGCGCCACTTAGCAACCGATTGCGCCGCGTTGGCGCCGACTAGGCCTTGAACGCTTCGTGATGCTGTTTGCCGGCGTCGCCGATTTCGTCCCAAACCGCCTTCGAGCCGACCCAAATGTGGTGAGCGACCTTGAGGTCGTCACCGCCGGCCGAGATCAATCCGGCCGGGATGAACGTTCGCGTCGGATCGTTGGCGCCGGGCACAGGCGAGCCGCACACGCGGCAGAACCAGCCGTGCCACTCGGCGTTCGGTTTTTTCCATGATGTGATTTGGTCTTCGCCGCGCAGCCAGCGAAACGCTTCGTTGGCGACCAAGATCACGGCGATGCCGTTGCTGCCCGTCGCTTTGCGGCAGATCGAACAGTGGCACACGTAGACGTCCGAGGGCGCCGCGTCGATCTCGAAAGCAACCGCCCCGCAATTGCATTCGCCGCGCGCCATGACCCAGTGACTAGCCGCCAGCGCGTAAGCGCGAGGCGCGGTCCTTCAACGAGGCGGTGAGCGAGGCGATGTCGCCGCGGTTCTGCGAGAGCACCGAGGCGAATTGATCGCGCTGTTCGACCGAGAGCCAGATCCCCGAGACCTGTACGTCGACGATCTTGTACGCGCCGCCGTCGATCGTTAGGCGGAAGGCGATGCGCAGCGGTTCGCGCAGCGTGCCACCCTCGGCCAGCGTCATGACCGTGACGTCGCCCGGTTTGTTCGAGACATCGCCGGTGACGCGCAGCGTCGAGGCGGCGTAGTCGACGAGATGCGTGCCGT
The DNA here is from genome assembly GCA_031365165.1 of Alphaproteobacteria bacterium. Classification (GTDB taxonomy): domain Bacteria; phylum Pseudomonadota; class Alphaproteobacteria; order Micropepsales; family Micropepsaceae; genus SZUA-430. The sequence goes on along the minus strand of JANLXP010000361.1, from coordinate 8,923 downwards.
AGATCGCGGTCGAGTAAGCGGTGAACGCTTCGACGAAGGGTTCGACGACGCCGTCGGGCGCGCCGCGGCGATAGTTGCCGAGCGTGAACAGCGCCGTCTTGCGCGCGTCCATATGCTGGACGACAAAGGCGTTGAAACCTGCGACGCGCGAGGCTTTGTCCAAGCGCGTGTCGCGCAAGATGCCAAAGCCTTTGTCGATCAAGGTTTGCGTGAAGGCGCGCGCGCCGTCGTCAGCCGCGGCGGGTGCCGCTTGCGCCAGCGCGAAGGTCAGAGAAATCGCCGCGACCACCGCAGCGAACAGAGATGAAATCCGAAAGTCGCGCATGGCTACCCTCCTTGCACGAGGTGGGATGCTAGCGCGAAACGGAGTCACTCAACCGCCACGTGCGGAGTGAATTTTGTTTGCTGCATGTGCTAGCGGTAGCTTGCGAAAACGTCAGCGAATTAACGCTCTTTTAACCACACTGTTCGCGCAGCGGGCTTAAGCCCGGTCCGTCACGGCGTAGTCGTCGCCGTAAAACTTGGCGGTGCTGTGCGTGTGGAAGGTGATCGCCTTGATCGGTTGGTATTTCGGCGCGCCCAAGCCTGGCAGCACTTCCAAGATCTCGTCTTCCCACACATAGACCGCGATCGGGAACGAGACGCGCGCCGCCGTCATATGCGAGCCGTCGGCGGGCTTGCCGACGCGATGGGTGGTGGAGGGCAGGCGGTCGTTCGAGATCCGCTGCATGTAGTCGCCGGTGTTGATGATGATCGCGTTTTCCGGCGCCTTGAGGCGGACCCATTTTTGGCTCATATGGTTCCAAACCTGCAGCCCCTCGACGCGGGGCGCCGGCAGCAGGGTGAACAGGTCGACGTCTTCGTGGCCGAGCAAGCGACCGGCACCCGAGCGCTCCTGCGCGGCGCTCATCGGCGGATAGTAGTTCAGGCGCAGACCGAAATTCGTGTCCGTGAGCTTGCGGTCGTAGATGTGCGGATCGACGCCCAGACCTTGGAACATCGCCTGGGCGATCGGCTTGAAGAGCGCCTCGTGCGCGAGCGCGAGCTTGCGAAACTGCGGCTCATAGCGCGCGTTGGGCCAGTAGTCCTCCGTGCGAAACGGCCGCTCGTGGGTCTGCTTCATCTCGAAGGCGCGCCGGCACCACACCCACCCCTCGACGAGATCGGGGTGGATGTTGCTCGTTTCCTCGATCGGAAAATAGCCTTGGCTGACCGAGCCGTGGCGGGCGGCGCGAAAGCGCATCTTCTCAGGCAGCGGCGTTGTCGTGAAGAGTTCGCGCGTGCGCGCGTCGATTTCGTCATAGAGCGAAGGCGGAACGCCGTGTCCGGTGAGGATCGCAAACCCGATCTCCGCGAGCGACGCGCCGAACGCCTCGGCGAAGCGCGCCTTGTCCTTCGCGTTGCCGTTCAGATAAGCGCCGAGGTCCAACGTGCCGATCCGATAGTCGTCGTCGAATTGGTCGCTCTCGTGCTCGGCCAAACGATAGGTGTGCGTCTTCGCCACCTGATCGTATATCGTGAAGTCCCGGTTGAGGGCGTTCGTGTCGGCCATGGGCTTTAGCTTAGCCTCGGCTGCGGGGTATTTACAGGGCTGGCGGGGAGCCGCGAAGGGCGCGACACTGGCCCGATGCGAGATCTCATGAAACACGCCGTTTGTCTGGCCCTCTTTGCAGTCGCGGTTCTGACCGTATCGCCGGTTCAGATCGCCACCGCCAAAGACATCCCGACCATGCCCGCAGCGATGATCGGCACTTGGGGTTGGGACGGTGAGGCCTGCCGACACCCCGACGACGATGGCCGCGTCACGGTGACGGCGACGTCGGTGGCGTTTTTGCATCCTCATACGATGTGCAGAGCATCGTCGAAGAATCCGACGGGACGATACGCGCCACGGGCATCGTGCATGAGGAAGGCGAACCCGAAACCGCGCAAGGGACGCTTCGATTGAAGGTCGTTCCCGAGCGCCGGCTTTGGGTTCTCACCGACACCGACCTCGATCACGTTTACAGCTTCTGCCCGTGATGCCTGCGGGCTGCTGAGACTACTCCGCCGCGCGTGCCAACGCAGGCTTCGCCGCTGCGCCCGCCTTCGTGAACTCCAGCGTGCCGTCCTCGATCGGGGCTTTGCGCATTTCTTTGAGGTCGGTGAAGTAGTTTTGGTTTTGGCGCCACGGGAAGGCGGGGCCTTGTTTCGGCGTCGCTGCGATCGCGCGTTGGACGTAGCCTGACGAGAAATCCAGCATCGGGTCGGATTTCATGTTCGTGTCGGCGAGGCGCGGCGTTGCGATCTGCGCGCCTTTCGCGTCCATCGCGTTCAAGAGGCGCGTCACCCATTCGCACACGAGGTCGGCGCGCAGTGTCCAGCTGGCGTTCGTGTAGCCGAAGACGCTGGCGAGGTTCGGGATGTTCGAGAACATCATGCCTTTGTAGGTGAACGTCTTGCCGATCTCGACCGGCGTGCCGTCGACCGTCAGCTGCGTGCCGCCCAACAGCTGCACGTGCAGGCCCGTGGCCGCGACGATGATGTCGGCTTTCAGTTCCTTGCCCGACTTCAGCTTGATGCCGGTCTCGGTGAACGTGTCGATGTGGTCGGTCACGACGTCGACGTGATCTTGGCTGATCGCCTGGAACAGGTCGGCGTCGGGCACGAGGCAGAGGCGCTGATCCCAGGGATTGTAGCTCGGCGTGAAGTGGGTCTTCACGTCGTAGTCTTTCGGCAGAAGGTCGGTCACGCCCTTCAGTAGCATCTCTTTGATCTTGTCCGGCCGCGTGCGCGCACGATTGAAGAAGAAGCGCTGCAGCACGATGTTGCGCCAGCGCGGGATCATGTAGGCCCAGCTTGCCGGCATGATCTTGCGCAGGAAGTTTGCGGCTGCGTCTTTCTCAGGGCGCGAGACGTAATAGGTCGGCGAGCGCTGCAGCATCGTCGTGTGGCCAGCGGTCTTGGCCATGTTTGGCACGAGCGTCACCGCGGTCGCGCCAGAGCCGATGACGACGACGCGCTTGCCGGCATAGTCGAGATCCTCCGGCCAATGCTGCGGGTGGATGACTTGGCCTTTGAAGGTTTCGCGGCCTTTGAATTCGGGGGTGTAGCCTTCGCTGTAGCGGTAGTAGCCGGCGCAGGAGAACAGGAAGTTCGTCGTGTACGTGACGGGCTCTTCCTTGCCGCTTGCGTCGCGCTTCGTTGCTTCAACGGTCCAGCGGGCGGTCGTGGAATCCCATGACGCGCGCTTCACGCCGTGGCGGAAACGGATGTGTTTGTCGATGCCGTTTTCGCTTGCGGTCTCGGTGACGTAGTCGCGGATCTTGTCGCCGGGCGAGATCGTGCTGTCGTGCGTCCAGGGCTTGAAGGCGTAGCCCATGGTCAGCATGTCCGAGTCCGACCGGATGCCCGGATAGCGGAACAGATCCCAGGTGCCGCCGATGCGTTCGCGGTTTTCGAGGATGACGTAGCTCTTTTTCGGCGCGAACTTGTTCAGGTGGTAGCCGGCGTCGATGCCGGAAATGCCGGCGCCGATGATGATGACGTCGAAGTGTTCGGCCATGCCTTGGATTCCTTGAATGGCGGTTTCGCGGCCACGATAGCACAATCGACTAAACTGACAAATTGTCAGATATGAACGCTCACGTCTTTGAATGCGTGAAGCTTTTTTCCACAGCGCGTTTGCCACTGCGCGGATGCGGCGCACGTGGCTAAGTGATTGGTGTAGCGGGGAGATTGGGCGTGAGCCATCCTGTCTGACAATTGCGTCACTTGACCCATTTGGGTGAGTGGCTCACGTCGCGCCCACAAAGTCCGTTCCCCCAAACGTTAGGCGATAAAATCATGAAGACGATCTTCTTTGCCGCGGCGGTTGCCGCGATCACCCTCGCCGCGCCGCTCCAGGCTGCGGAAGGCGTCGGTATCCTGCTCGGTGGCGGCGGCTGGAGCGTGCCGGCTTGCAAGCAAGGCCGGGTGCTCCGCGAAGTGCGCGACGTGCAGACTGGCAAGCTCGTCTGGCGCTGCGTGGCAGCACCCCAGCAAACCGCGCAAGCGTCGACCGGCCCGCGGAAGTAAGCGCTTCCGCACTTCCGAAGGTATTGGATCGCCCCCGATGTTCGGGGGCGATTTTTTTGCGTAGGGTCGCTTCGTTTGTTCGGGAGTTCGTTCCACGTGCAGTTCGACGTTGCCGGGGCTTTCCTTGCTGCCGATCCGTCCGGCGCCTTGTGGTGGGCGGATGAGCGGTTGCTTGCGGTCGCCGACCTGCATTTCGAGAAGGGCTCGGCGTTTGCTTCGCGCACGGGGCAGATGCTGCCGCCCTACGACACGCACGCGACGCTCACGCGGCTGAGCGAGGCCGTCGAGCGGCTGCAGCCCAAGACGATCGTTTGCCTTGGCGACAATTTTCATGATGGCGAGGGGCCTTCGCGGCTGGACGCGACTGCACGGCGCGCGATCACCGGCCTTATGCGCAAGCGACGGTTCGTTTGGATCGAAGGCAATCACGACGCGGCTTCCGCGCTTGTGCTTGGCGGCGAGTGCGCCGTCGAGTTCGCGAAAGGGGCGCTCACCTTTCGGCATGAGCCGAAGCGCGGGCGCGCGGCGATGGGCGAGCTTTGCGGGCACTTGCATCCGGTCGCGCGGGTCGCGACGCGCGTGCGGCGCTTGCGGCGGCGGTGCTTCGTCGCCGACGGAACGCGCTGCGTGCTGCCGGCGTTCGGTGCGTTTACGGGCGGGCTCGACGTGTTCGACGACGCGTTTGCGGGGCTCTTTCCGCGCGGGTTCCAGGCGTACTTGCTGGGACGCGACCGGGTTTATCCGTTCGCACATTCGCGTCTTGCGGCTGAGTGATCAGTTCGCGCGTGCGGTTTGGTGCGACCAGGCGCCTTCGGCAACCTTTGGCGACCACTCGCCGTAGACGGTGATGTAGAGCAGCGCCTCCGTGCCGGGGCGCGTCGTGCCGGCCAAGATGTAGTTCTTCGGGATCTCGGCGAATGTGCCCGGCGTTTGCACGACTTCGCTGCGCTTGCCGTCGGCCGTCAGCGTGTTGAACACGAACGTGCCTTTGAGCACGGTGTAGTTGCCTTGCGCGGTGAGCCAATAGGGCGGCAGCGTGTACGCGGCCGGCGCCTTCAACACGACGCGCGTTGCGCCGATCGTGTCGTTGCGTTCGACGATCGCGACGCGCAGCGGGTTCGACTCCGGTTGGTCGGGCGTCAGCTTTTGCCAGTCCGCGTTCGTGAGATCGATCGCCGGCAATTTCGGCTGCGGAGCGGTGAATGCGCTTTTCGTCGTTTTATCGATCGCAGCGACGGTTGCTTGATAGGTCGAGCACGCGCTGAGCGCGAGCACGAAATGGAACGCTGCGATGCGAATCAAGTTTGTCGTCATGGTTCGACTGCTAGGTGCAACTCACGTTCACAACAAGCATGCGAAAGCGCTCACGAATCGGCTTCAGTGAGTCTTCGACGCAACGCCGTTTTAACCATTTGTTAACCACCTGGGCGTTAACGATCGTTAACTACGATATGAAAGCCACAGCGCCAAGGGTAGTGCGGGTGCGTGTGCTTTACACAAGATATCCGCATACCTAACGTGAAAAACGTGTTTCGGGGGAATGATTCGATGCGGCCCGGCGTTCCGTGGAATGTGAAGGGGATTGAGGCGGAAGCGCGCGAAATGGCGCAGCTGGCTGCCCGTCGCAGTGGCGTAAGCCTTGGCGATTACTTGACCCAATTGATTATGACCGAAGGGCGTCCGAATGGCGCCGTTGGTCACGGATATCCACAGCAGCAATTCGCGCCGGGCGACGGCACGTATGGGCCGCAACCGCAGCCGCAATTTCAACCGCCGCCGCCGAGCCTGCGTTATGCACAAGCGTTCCCGCAAGGTTACGCACAGGCGCAGCCGCAGCCTTACGAGCCGCTGAATCCGCATGCGCCGCTGCCGCATCAGGCGCAGCCTCAGCGCCAACCGCAGCAATCGTATGACTCTCATGTCCGCGGCAGCGAATTTCAGATTGTCGCGCACGGCTTGCGCGATCTTGCCGACCGGCTTGAGACTTCCGAACGGCGTGCGCAAACCGCCATTGCGACTGTGAACCAATCGGTTGCCGCGATGCAGGATCGCATCGATGGGGCCGAGCGTGTGAAGCAGCTTGCCGATGTTGCGTTCACGAGCGCGGCCGATGCGCTGGCGCAATCGGCGCGCGATCAGTCTTCGGCGTTCGAAAGCCTCGAGACGACCGTGCGCAGCGTGCAGAAGCGCTTGATCGATATCGAGAGCGGACGCGCAGACTGGCCGGGTAGGGAATCGGTATCTCGTCTTGAGACGGCGCTGACGCAATTGCAGAAGCGGCTCGTCGAAATGGAGGCGGCGAACAAACCCGACTCCGCTCAGAAAGATCAGTTCGCACGGCTTGAGATCACGCTGAACCATTTGCAGAAGCGCCTTGCGGAGATGGAAACATCGCGCGGCGACTTCCCGCACAAGGACGCGCTGGTGCGGCTTGAAGCGTCGATCGCCGAGGTTCGCCACGGTGTCATCGACACCGATAAACGCTCGCGGGACGATATGACTCAGCTGGCGCGCTTCATGCGCGAGCTTGGCAATCGCGTCGACGCGACCGAGCGCGGGATGGCGAACGCCAGCGGCAACGGGGTTTCGGCGCGGCTCGACTCGCTGGAAGCGCGCTCCGCGTCGATGTTCGACGAGATGCGCGGCCAACTCTCGACGATGGATGCGCGTATCGCGCAAACCATCCAGAAGGCGAGTGCTCCGCCGGAAGCCTTCATGGCGCTCAAGCGCTCGGTCGACACGCTGCACGAGCGCATCGACCAAGTTGGCGATCCGAGCAGCCATGTGGCGGGGCCGATCAACGCGATCGAATCCACGCTTGAGACGCTGACGACGAAAATCGAGCATAGCGAGCGGCGTGCGGCGGAATCCGTGTCGACGGTTAGCAATGCGCTGAAGTCGATTTCGGCGCGGCTCGACGAGTCAGACGCGAAGCACACGCAAGCGATGACGACGTTGAACCGTCGCTTCGACGACACCGACCGCCGTACGAACGAAACGTCGAGCCTTGTTGAAGAATCGATGCGCTCGCTGACGCAGCGCCTGGAAGCGTCCGACAAGAAGCACAAGGAAGCGGTCGGAGGCTTGCGCCTTACGGTCGATGGATTGGTTGCGAAGGCCGCCGCTGAATCGGTGCCCGATCCGCGCCAGCGCCTGTCGACGATGGTCACGCCGTTGACGTCGCACTACGCGCCGCCGCCGCCACCGCCGATGGACGAGCCTTATTCGACGAGTGCGGCCGAGATGCTGTCGAACTTGTCGTCGCACGAGCCGTTGGCCCTCGAACCGCAGCACGACAGCGGGTTGTCGGTCTCGGCGCTCGAGACGATCATGGCGAAGACGCTGTCGCCGGAGCCAGTGTCGCTCGATCACGATCACGAACTCGACGAGGATCACTTCGCGCCGCCGCCGATGGACGACGACGAGCTTGGTCCGCCGAAAAAGGAAGACTTTCTGAGCCAAGCGCGGCGCGCAGCGAAGGCCGCTGCTCAGGCCGACGCGGATCGTCCGCAAGGTAAGAAGCAGAAGAAGGCGTCTGCTACGCCCTATCCGAAGGACGAGACCCAGAAGAGCCGCTACGGCCGTCTGATTGTCGTTGCGGTTGCGGGGCTTGCTGTCGTTGCAGGTATCGTCGCGCTGTTGTTCACGCTGCCCAGCGGCAAAGACGACGGGATCAATCGGCCGGGTGCCGGCGAAAGCATCGGCGAAATATTGAATGGTCCGCCCCAGCCAGGCGTTGCGCCGCAGCCGGGTCCAGCGGCCGAATTCGCGCCGCCATCGGCTTCCGATACGCCCGCTGCACCGGGAACAAGCCTTACTGCCGAGGCGAACGGCCTAGGGACACCGCCCGCCGGCGCGGGTGCTTCATTCACCTCCGGCACGTCAATGCTGCCGGGGTCCGAGCCGCAAGACACGTCGGTCGCCTCGCTTGAAGCAAGCGCGGTCAAAGGCGATGCCAGTGCGCAGTTCCTGCTCGCGTTGCGCTACGCGGAAGGCCGCGGCGTCGTGAAAGACGATGCAAAGGCGCTGTCGCTTTCGACGAAGGCGGCGCAGCAGGGTCTGGTCATTGCTCAATATCGCCTTGGCGCGATGTACGAGCGCGGCATCGGTGTCACGAAAGACCTGCTGCAAGCTAAGACTTGGTACGAGCGTGCTGCCAAGGGCGGCAATCGCAAGGCGATGCATAATCTCGCGGTGCTCTTTGCTGACGGCGTCGGCATCGGGCAGAGCTTCCAGCAGGCGGCCACGTGGTTCCGTCAAGGTGCCGAGTACGGGCTTCCCGATTCCCAGTACAATCTGGCGATCTTGCTTGAGCGCGGCATGGGCGTCGACAAGAACACGGTCGAGGCGGCGAAATGGTATGCGATCGCCGCGAGCCAAGGCGACAACGGTGCGACCGAAAAGCTTGACGCTTTGAAGAAGCTTATGAGCGCGGGCGACGTGGCGATGGCGCTCGAGAGTGCGCGTACGTTCCAGCCGAAGCCGCTCGACAAGGCGGCAAACGAGTTGCCGGGCTTCTCGGGTTAAGCATCCGTCGAAGTTGGGCCGCGACCAATGCGCTCATTGGTGACGAGTTCACCTAGCCAGCGCGCGCGTGTGGGGCTAAGCGTCTAACGGTCGCTCTTCGACCGACTGCGCTTTTCCGCCCATGGAAATCTACCTACCGATCGCCGAGATGCCGGTGAACATTTTCCTCATTGCCGGCCTCGGGGCGGCGGTGGGGTTTTTGTCGGGTATGTTCGGCGTCGGCGGCGGTTTTATCCTGACCCCGTTCTTGATGTTCATTGGCATTCCCCCCTCGGTCGCGGTCGCCACGCAGTCGACGCAGATCGTGGCGTCGTCGGTGTCGGGCGTGCTCACGCATTGG
>JANLXP010000337.1:0-7852 GCA_031365165.1 Alphaproteobacteria bacterium | reverse complement strand
TCACCGCGTGGACCGGGGTTTTGAACGCGCGTTTCTCCAGCGTTTCTCGAAGAGGTTTCAGAATAAGCTCGCCCGCTTGCTCTCTGAACCGATCCCCGAGCCCAATGCGATCCAATTGCAGTGACATGACGAACCCCTTCTTCCAAACAAGACGCATACAACACCGCCCGAGGGCGGTCCGGAAGGTGGAGATTGCGATCTACCCACCGTCCAAGGCCAACCCCGCGCATTGCATCTTAGGCCTTCGCGCGCCAGTCTCCGGGCTCGGACTGTGGGAGGGCGAATGCGGCGGGCGTTGATTTGGGGTGGCGGGCTGTTGGCGGTGTTGGCTGTCGCCTTCATGGTATTTCTGCGCCCGACGATCGTTTCATTGTTCGACGGCACCCCGTATTTGAAGAACGGCACGAACTACGACGTGCGAATTTTGCGGGACACATTCGGCGTCCCCCACGTCTACGGCAAACGCGACGAGGATGTGGCCTTCGGCCTCGCTTACGCGCATTCCGAGGACGACTTCGCGACGATCCAACAGTCGTTGATGACAAGCCGTGGGCGGCTCTCGCTTGTCGACAACCAAACGCCAAGGCTTTTGAACGCGCTCACGGGTGCCCTCGGGCTAGGTGCGTGGATCGATACGCCACCCGGCGACCCAGCCGTGACGGACTATCTGGTGCAGTTGCTGCGCGTGCGTGCCCGCATCGACGGGCAGATGAAGGCAAACCTAGCGGACGGCCGCATTTCGCCAAAGACCTACGCCATACTTGGTGCCTATGCCGACGGCATCAATCTCTATGCGGCCGAGCATCCGGAACGCGTGGTGCCTGGGTTCAAGGCCGTAGCCGCCGACGACATCGCAGCCGGCTTCGTGTTCTTCACGCCGCTCTTCTTCGGCCTCGATCGCAACATTCGCGAACTCTTCGAACCTGAGCGTCAACGCGACATCAGCTTCCCCCAGGGTGCCGGCTCGAACGCGATGGCGGTGGCCCCTTCCCGCTCCGCCGACCGCGTCACGCGCCTCCTCATCAATTCGCATCAGCCCTACGCAGGACCACTAGCTTGGTACGAGGTGCGCCTGAAGTCGGATGAAGGATGGGACTTGGCCGGCGGCATCTTCCCTGGAACGCCGTTCATTCTGCACGGGTTCGGGCCTGCTCTCGGATGGGCCAACACGGTCAACAATCCCGACCTAGCCGACGTCTATGTGCTGACCGTCAATCCAGACAACCCAAACCAATACAAATACGACGGCGCATGGCGCGACTTCGAACGCTCGGAGGCCGAGATAACGTTGCGCGTGCTCGGCCCCATCGCGATCCGTGTGAAGCGCGACGTCTTGTGGTCGCTCTACGGCCCGGTGATCCAGCGGCCGCACGGCACTTACGCACTTCGCTATGCGACGATGGACAAGATCAATCAGGTTGAGGAGTACTACCGGCTGAACAAGGCCGACGGCATCGATAGCTTTATGCGTGCGCTGGAGCTACAGGCGATCCCAAGCTTCAATTTCACGTTCGCCGATCACGCCGGGAACATCGCCTACATTTACAATGCCGCCTTCCCGAAGCGCGACCCCGCCTACGATTGGCAAAAATATCTGCCCGGCGACACCTCGCGCACGCTGTGGAGCGGTTACGAACCGTTCGCCGCCATTCCAAAGGTCGTCAATCCGAAGGCTGGCTTCGTCTACAACGCGAACAACACGCCGTTTGCTGCGACCGGAATCGACGAGGATTTGCTGCCGACAAACTTCGCCGCGACGCTCGGCGTCGATACGCGCGAGACAAGCCGCGGCTTTCGCCTGCAGGAACAATTGAGCGCTGACGCGTCGATCACGCGCGAAGAATTCCGCGCCATCAAATACGACAAGCATTATTCGACGCGCTCAAAGCTCGCGGGCTTGCTCGCGCGGATCGGTACTATGGATTTCTCAAAAGAGACCGACGCCGCCGAACTCGCCAAGGCGCAAGCGCTGCTCAAGAGCTACGACCTCTCGGCCGACGCCGAGAATAGGAGCGCGGCGTTGGCGATCATCACGGGATTGCCCGTGATCGTCCCGACATTTCAGGGCAAGCCTGAAGGCGATGTGCTCGCATCGTTGCGCGCGGCAATCGCGACGCTGACGAAGCACTACGGCCGCCTCGACCCGAAATGGGGTGAGGTGAACCGCTTCCGGCGTGGCACAATCGACGCCCCGGCAAGCGGTGGCCCCGATGTGCTGCGCGACTTCGAATCCGACGTCGCACCCCAAGCAGACGGCAAGTTCGAAGCGCGCAAGGGCGACACGCTCTACTACTTCGTCGAATGGGATAAAGCGGGCCACGTCGGCGCCGAAGGCATCCACCAATTCGGCTCGGCGACCCTCGACGCGACGTCACCGCACTACGCCGACCAATCGCCGATCTTCTTGAAAGAACAGGTGAAGCCGATCTGGCTCGACGAGGCGGAGTTGCGCAAACACCTGGAACGGGAATACCGGCCGGGGCGGTGACTATCGCACCGCCATGCGAAGAACCGGCATCAGCGCGAACCCCACCTGCCCCGCGAGCCCCAATTGCGCCGGCAGTTCGGCGAATGAACCGATGATCTCCCCGACGGGCCGCCCAAACCCATAGACCCCCAGCGCTAACTCCGCCGCCATCAGCAGCGCAAACGCCACCGCGCCCATCGTGAGCCGCACACCGATCGATCCCGGCACATAGATCCTTCGCAAAATCCAACCACACACGAACCACGACACCGCGAGCACGATCGGTACTTCGATCAAGACGGCGCCAAGCTCGCCGACCCGCGGCGCTACGGCCAGCACGCGCAATGCCCCCAACACGAACGCGATGGCAAACACGATCGCGAAATAGGCAGCGCCGGCTTTAGCTAGCGCAATCAATGGCGTCACCCCTCTCGCGGGCCCGTACGCCTATTTCGGCGTGTGAAAACTCTTTTGGATGTGGCGCACGACTTCTTCCCAGAACCTGGCCCACTCGAATTCGGCCGTTTCCTGGTCCTCGTCCTCGGTCATACACGTGAGAAAGTAAGCGTGAGCCTTCGATGCGACGACCATTTGGCTGTCCACGCGGCCGGGCAACTTTTCCTTGCTGTCGGTGAAACTCGCGGTGCATTCGGCCGCTTGCGAACCGAAATGCACGAACGATGTGGAGCCGCCGATGTCCACCCCGCTAATGGTCCCGCCGTTTCCCTGGCAGAAGCTATCGCGCATGTTGGTCGAAAGGCCGGCCGCGAATTTGTCTTGCGGCGCTTCCTTCGGATATGCGGTGCGCCACGCCATGCACGTCAATCCGCCGTGCTGCTCCGCCGTGACCGAGAAGAACATCAAGCTGCCTTCGGTCTTGCCGGCGCTGTAGTCGCTGACCGCTTCCGGAATGGAGACCGTGAAGTCGGGATTTCCATCCAACGTCACCATTTTCCACGTGTGCTCGGCCCGTGCCGCCGTCGCAAACATCACAGTTCCGGCAATCGCCAAAGCCACCAGGCGCGCGTGAGCCATCGACCTCTCCATCCCGAACGTCCGGCAGCTTGTATGATCTGGAACGCGCGCCAGCGCAAATAAGACGCCAGGCCCAGCGCTATTTGACGTCGAACGTATAGGTACCGCGCGTGTGGTGGCCGTCGACGGAAAGGACTCGCCAGGCGACCTTGTAGCGGCCGGGGGCGAGCGCGGCGGTCGTCCGTTCGATCGTGGTGCCGGACTTCGCTTCGCCCTCGGGCGGCGTTAGCGCGACCTGATGGCCCGCTGGATCCTCAACGCTGAGTACGACTTGCGTCAAATCGATCGCGCAGCTGAATTCGAGCGAGAGCTTCGTCGGAGGCTGATCCACCACCGCGCCCGCAGACGGCACGGCGTTGCGTAAGGCAGCGTGCGCGAACGCAGGCGCCGCCGTGAACAGCGCTAGCGCGGCCATCGCGCTAATCGAAAAGAGGCCTGCCGATCGTTTCCGGGAAAATGTCATCGAGATAGAAATGCAGCTGCGCCGTGAAACCCACTGTGTCGCCGCTGTCCCGATTGATGGGGATCACGGCTTCGACGCCGATCTGAACGCTTTGGCCGCTGTAGAGCAAGCCCGGATTGACCGTCCCCGTCGTGCGTTCGTCACCATCCAATGGGGTTTCGAACTTCATTTCGACGAGCGGGGTTACGTTATTCATGAAATCCCCAAGCCCCACATCCTTCACATGGGCATGGAGGTACGGCAGGCTGTACTGCAGCGTGGCGCCGTAAACCAAAGCGCTGTCACCGTGCTCGGGGATCGCAACGCCCAGCACACCGGTAACGGCTAGCGGACGCAGATAGGTCGCGTTCGAAGCGTCGCCGAAGCCCTTCCCGAACAGCACGGTCGGCTCGTAGGTATTGAAGTCGTCGACATCGAGATGGCTCGAGCCCGTACCGCCGAGTTCGACGTCAAGCGCCGCCGCCAGCACCGTCTCTGCATCTTCATCGATCAAGATTTGATACTTCGCACCGACCGCGACATTCGCGAAGCCGTCGACCCTCTCGCCCGCGTCGTTTTCGTGCGACCAGGCACCTTCGATGGCGAGCGCAAATTTCGACGTAATGCGTTTCGCAAACTCGAACTCGAACTCGTCTTCGCGCACACCCGGCTCTTCGCCGCCTTTCATGTGCGTGTACGTCGGAAAGGCAAGTTCGTCCGCGACGAACGGATCTTCAATCAGGATCGTGGCCGGAAAGAACCGCTCACCGGCATACCCATGCGCAAGGGCAGGCGTAGCTGTGAGAGCCAGGGCGACAGCAGCGAGCGCAATGCGCATCGGTCAGACCTCGTAAGACGACAAGGTCTGTTTGGCCGAAACTGGTTTCCGGACGGTTAACTAATGACCTTCGTGGTCCTCATCGCCCTCTTCCGCTTCCACGTAGAGGTCGACATTCATGGACTTGCCGTTCGCAAATTCGACTGTGAAGGGGACCATCTCCTCCTCCACCAACGGTTGCTTCAGCCCGATCAGCATGACGTGGCGGTCGACAGACAGCTTCAGCGTCTCGCCGGGCGCGATCGTGATGGGCAGCGCGATCGGACGCATCCGCATGATGCCATCCGTCATCGTCATCGAGTGAACCTCCACCTTCTCCGCAACCGGCGTGGACATGGCTTTGATCACGAGCGGCTCTTTGCCCGTATTGACGATCTTCATGTAGACCGCGCCGGTCTTGGCACCGGCGGGCGTTGGTGCCGCGCGCGGGTGCTCAATTTTGACCGTTCCCTCGGTGTATTCGTGCGCGAAGCTTGCCGGGCTTAGCAGCAGACAAACACCCAAAACCGCCAGACCGACCAACGACCGCATCTCAATCTCCAACGAACAAACCAACCCATTCGGCGCGGGACTTATAAAGCGCATCTCGGACTGCGCCTAGGCGGCATTTGGCTTACACCGTTCACGACCCTGTTGATCGGCCTTAAGGCTTCCTGGCCTTGCGCGGCGTCACCAAGGGCAACTCCCGCGGTACGGCCGCCCGTGCCAGCTTTTTCTTAGCGCGCCCTTTAATCGCCGCCTCGTAAGCGCGCTGGGCCCAACGCGCCAGTTCATCCGTATCGTCGAGCAGCCGCGGCGGCACTTCGACGTAGCTCGTCATGATCGTTTCGCCGTCCTTGCTCTCGAACACGAAAGGTTTGCAGCGCTCGGCCTCGAACGCCGCCCGCGTCTCTTCGTTGACCTTAAGATAAATACGTTCGCCCGCGAGAAGGGCGAACATCTGATCTTTGTAGTAAACGCCGGCGCCGCCGAACATCAGCTTGATCTTGACCTCGCCGAACGTCGCAAACAGGTCCGTGACGCGTTCGCGAAATGCGGCGCTGACCGCCACCTACTGAACCGCGGCCTTCAGCGCCACGGATTCGCCGCAGCCGCACGCGCTCGTCTGGTTTGGGTTGTTGAACACGAAGCGCGCCTGCAGCTTGTCGCGCACAAAGTCCATCTCAGTCCCGATCAAGAACAAGATCGCCTTCGGATCGATCAAAATGCGCACGCCCTTGTCCTCGACCACTTCGTCGAGCGGGTTCTGCTTCTCCGCATAGTCCATCGTGTAGGACATGCCGGCGCAGCCCGCGTTCTTCAGGCCCACGCGCACGCCGACGATCGGCTTCTCGGCCTTCGCCATCGCGACCTTCACCTGCTCGGCCGCCGCATCCGTCAGACGCAGCGCTTTCGGCCGTTCGCGGCGCACTCTTGGGGTTTCGCTCATGAGATGAATCTGGGCCTAGAACATGTTGAGTTCAAGCTTCGCCTCTTCCGACATGCGTTCCGGCGTCCACGGCGGGTCGAAAACCATGTTCACTGTGACCTCGCCCACGCCTGGCACCTTCGCCACCGCGTCCTTGACCCAGCCCGGCATCTCGCCGGCAACCGGGCAGGCAGGCGCCGTCAACGTCATGTCGATGGTCACGTCTTTCTTGTCCGAGACATCGATCTTGTAGATGAGCCCCAGCTCGTAAATGTCGACCGGGATTTCCGGATCGAACACGGTCTTGAGCTCGCGGATCATCGCCTGCGTCAGCTCTTCCAGCTCCTCTGGCTTAAGCGCGCTCTCGAGCGGCAATGGCATTTGCGTACTCATGCGAAAATCGCCCGTGCTTTGTGCAGCGCCTCGATCAGCACATCGACCTCGGCGCGCGTATTGTAGAACGCAAACGAAGCTCGCGCCGTCGCCGTGACGCCGGGCCGCTCCATCAAAGGCTGCGCGCAGTGATGCCCCGCGCGAACGGCCACGCCCTGCCGATCGACCAGCGTCGCCACGTCATGCGCGTGCGCGCCATCCATCGTGAACGAGACAATCGACCCCTTCCCCGGCGCCTGACCCTGAATGCGGATCCAATTCAAGTCCTTGAACCGCGCCGTCGCATAGGTCAGCAGATCGTGCTCTTGCGCTACCAAGTCGGCACGCGAAAACGATTGGATGTAATCGATCGCAGCCCCCAACCCCACGGCTTCGATGATCGGTGGCGTCCCCGCCTCGAACCGCTGCGGCGAACGGCCGTAGGTCACGCGGTCGAAGTGCACCTCGTCGATCATCTCGCCGCCGCCCTTGAACGGTGGCAACCGCTCAGCCCACTCGGCCTTGAGGTACAGAACACCGATACCCGTCGGCCCATAAAGCTTGTGCCCAGTCGCGACATAGAAATCGCAATCGAGATCCTGCACATCAATCGTTTGATGCACCGACGCCTGACAGCCGTCGAACAGCACCGGAATCCCGCGTGCATGCGCAATCCGCACGATCTCCTTCGCAGGCGTGACCGTGCCCAACACGTTCGACATATGTGTCACGGCCACCAACTTCGTGCGCGACGACAGCTGCGCCTCGAACGCGGCGAGATCGAACGACCCATCATCCCGGATCGGCGCCCACTTGATCACCGCTCCCTTGCGCTCGCGCAAGAAGTGCCACGGCACGATGTTCGAATGGTGCTCCATTTGCGAGAGCACGATCTCGTCCCCCGCCCCGATCGATTGGCCGAGCGCGTTGGCGACAAGATTGATCGAATCCGTGCCGCCGCTCGTGAAGATCACTTGATCGGCCGATGGCGCATTGATGAACGCCCGCACCTTCTCGCGCGCGTTCTCGTAACCCTCTGTCGCCGCCGTCGAAAGCGCATGCAGCCCGCGATGCACATTGGCGTAAGACGTATGCATCAGCTCCGTCATCGCCGTGATCACGGCCGTAGGCTTTTGCGCCGACGCCGCATTGTCCAGATAAACCAGCGGCTTCCCGTTCACCTGCGTCTGCAGGATCGGAAAGTCCTCCCGCACGCGCGCCACGTCGAACGCGCGCGTCATGACGCCGCCCTCGTGATCTGCGCCATACGACCCGCGAGCCACGCCTCGA